>JBCDBC010000651.1:0-4040 GCA_039184535.1 Bacteroidota bacterium
AAAAATGTTTAGTTCTTATTTCTTATTCCCGAATAGCCTTCCGCTTTTCAGGCGTTCTTTCCTTTTTTGTATCTCCTCCTCTTCTATTCTCTCCTCAGGCTTGCCCTTCTCCTCAGTCTCTTGAGGATTCGTCTTGGGAATATTCTTCTCTCCTTTAGTAGTTTCCTTTTTTACTAGTTTCTGAGATTCTTCAAGTGGGAACTGATCTTTAGGGCCACTTATAACCCCGATTAAAAAGAATCCCATCATACTCCAGAAAAGTCCCTGTAGAAAAGGAGACCAAGCAAATTCTGCCCCTGAAAAAAAAGCAAATGCTGCTGATCCTACCTCACTCAATTTACCCCCACTGAGAAAAAACACTATACCTTCCAAAAGCATACCTCCTATGAGAGCAAGGGTAATTCCTTTTGTTCGCTTACTCATGATTACCCTGTTAACGGAAAAGAAGCTGAGATAGGTAGAAACTATCTTTAAGCATCTGAAACAAAACTAGAAGGCATTTTTCGAAAAAAAAAGGCTTCCACCACCCAAAAGGAAGAGAAATCTAAATTTCTCCCAGGCGGTCTACCTTGCTGCTCACCATTCCACTCAATAGGGGACAAACCAAACAAATAAAATACTGATAATCAAATACTTAATTTCCAACTTCTACCCTAAAGGGGAAAATAGTCTACCTTTTTCCTCCTGTGAGGGGACTTCATTTTTTGAGGAAGTAGATTTCTGACATGCAGCATTTTATACTAAAAAGGAGGATTCCATCATAAGGACCAGTATAACAGTACTTCAGCCCTATACCTCCGATACAGACAAAATTTAGCCCGCTGGGACAGTCTATTCACTCATAGTACATATATGACTGTAATTTCCACTCATCATAAGCTCTCGCAGGTCCATCATTCATGAAATTTCACATCCCCAGAATAGAAGGAAATTACGCCATAGAACTCAAGCGACTGTTTGTGTTCTCCCACCTAAGTCTCCCCTTGTTTAGCTTCCTATCTATGCTCACAGGAGGCTACTTCCTGGCGAGTAAAATTCTGCCTGGTATCCTACCTAGCTTCTCTTATCTACTATGGTTTTTACTTGCATTTATCATGGTGTCATTTCTAGAGGTCATCAAATATTTTGTGTCACCTCTAGTGACAAAGTCTATTTGGCACAAGGATTACTTTATGACACTGATTTTGACACCTCTTATAGTGGGCTTGTTTGGCACCTCCATCTACTTCTCTGTACAGGGTGTACAGGAGTTTTACCTACAGCAGGATACTTCTTCAGAGCAGATCAAATCTCTTTATGCAGCCCAGCAGGATTCGATTGAACAGCATTACAAACTCTTAATGGCTGAGAAGGATTCCTCTTTAGCCAGATTAGAGGGGAAACTGGGAAACCAAAATATACTTTCCAGGCTGGACAGGATAAATCAGAGAATCAGAAATCTCAATCAGAAGCTTAACCAGTCAGCAAGTGATTCTCTTAGAAGCGTCTATCAAGCTAGTATTCAGGACCTGCGGGCTGAGAAACGCATGGTAGAGAGTAGCACAGGTAATTCTGCTTTTCAGGTGAATAAGATGAATATCCTCATATCTGCAAGAAACTCCCTCCAGGAAGATAGGGTAGAAAGACTGGAAGAGCTAAAAGAAGAGAGGAGGTTAGCACTCCAAACCCAGCGTGCGGAAAGTAATTTTGTACAGGCCAATATTCTCTACCTATCTCTAGGAATAGAAATTTTAATCGCCTTATCCCTTTCCTATATCCAGTACTATCGTCTAAGAAGTGGGATAGCTAATGACACTGACGAGATTGGGGAGCATGGCACTGAGGAAGTGCCATTTCTTCCTAATGACACTAAGGAAGAAATTGAAGAAACAGATAATGACACTAACCTTATCTCCCTTCCTCTGGCAGAAAAGTCTCTTCTAAATGGTACACACCCTCAAGTTCATCAGACGGAATCAGGAGATCAAACTTCTCCTACCAAAAAACGTCTATCGGAAGCTGACAAAGAAATGATCATCCGTCGATTCTCCTCCCATGAAGGAAATGTAGAAGAATTGGTGCAAGAGATCATTCATACATATGGAATTTCAAGAAGAACCGTTTATAGATATAAACAGAAAGCCGAACAGAATGGCCTTAAAAGATTACCTTGAAGAAGGATACGAACACCTGCTCGACGCATACGTGCGATATAACAAACCTGAGTTTTCCCAGACTGAAATCATGGACCCAGCCGTATGGTCAGAAGTGGCCCTCATCCTAACCAAGATGCGGTATGTAAATGCTTATCTGGATACCTACTTTGAAGGAAACCAACAGCAGGAATTCACTCCTCCTTCCGTACCGGATGAAGCCTTCTCCTTCTAGGCCCATCCATAACGTTTAAGGGTCATTTTGAAAAAGTAAAAAGAGCCATTCCTTTAAGGGGAATGGCTCCGTAATTATTAGCTTTTGAAAACCCATTAACTATTCGGTTCGACTTCTTTATTCTCAAGAAATACTCTGGCGATGGCTGTCACGCTTTCTCCATCCTCATTATCAAAGGTTATGTAAAGATTGTGGAAGCCTACTGCCTCATTTACATTTAAGAATATTTCTTCTGGTCCAAAGTCAGTAATACTGGTAGTGACTTCATGCTCAGCATAGATTTCTCCAGTGGGAGAATCTAATCTAAATTGCATCATCCCTCCTTTGAAATAGGGACCAGCTTTGAGTATGATGATCTTCATAGACTTGACATTAGTCAAATCCAGATCTGCATATAAGATTTGACCATTATCTGCCCCAATGAGGATATCCAACTTCTCTGTTAACGCTCCCTGAGACATTTCAGGATCAATGGTGAACTTGGATACATTCTTCAGTCCATCATTATTTCCTGCTGTCAATACTGGCCTTCTTAGGGTAAAGGATTCTCTGGCAGTCAGTGGTCCTATTTTCTGTCCTCCTTTATCTGTATAAGATGCCGTAAACACATACTTTCCTTCCAGCTCCTCTTCTTCGTGCTGGTCAAAGGTGAAGGTACCCTTTGTTGAGAGACCATTAGGTACTGCCTCCCCTGAAACGGAAAGTATATATCTGGCCATTTGTTCTGCCTCCCCTTTTGAAAGCTGTGGATGGGCAGCCATGGCCACTTCGCCCCAAACGCCACTTCCCCCATTGATGATCTTGTTAGAAAGGTACTCCACGGCGGAGGCATCTCCTTTATATTTATTCGCGATCTGTTGAAAGGTAGGGCCTACTGACTTAGTATCCATCTGGTGGCAGATTCCACAATCAGACTTCTCCATCAGTTGTTTTCCAAGCACATATGCGGAGGCTTCCTGAATAGCTTTATGCCCCAGGGCTATTTCATTTTCATCAAATCCTCTTTCCAGGTAGTCAATAGAAACTGCCACCATAGAGGCGGATATTCCATTTCCTAATTCTCCGTCCTCCTTATCTGTCAGGGTAATCTCGTAGTCCAGCTTATCTCCTTCCCAGAAGAAGGTTCTGTTTCCTTTAAAGTTCCAGGCTAGGTTAGGTAGCTCATTCCCTACCATGATTTCTGTCTCCGTCTCAGAAACTTCTCCAGAAGGATCCTCTATTTTCAATTTCACAGGATAAACGCCCGGCTTATCAAAGGTGAACACTGGACTAGCCTCTGTAGAAGTAGTTCCTCCAAAGTCCCAGCTGTAAGCCAGTTCATCTCCATCATAATCTATGGAGGCGTCACCGTCAAAGGTTACGGTTAGTGGTGCCGCCCCTACCCCTTTATCCATCGCTATCTTAGCTACCGGCTTTCTGTTACCGCCGGTATAAGTAAGGTGAATCAGTCTGGCATCATCATTTTCTGAGAACCATACTGAGCCATACTCAAGCAGATACATATCTCCCTTAGGTCCCATGATGATGTCTATGGGATTATTGAACTTCATATTAGGCAGGAATCTTTCCATTCTCTCGAAATCCCCTTTCTCATTCATGGTAACAGCCATGATCCATCCTCTCATCCAGTCATAGGTAAACAACTTACCATCATAGTAGCTTGGAAAACGGGA
>JBCDBC010000652.1:0-4034 GCA_039184535.1 Bacteroidota bacterium
ATTAATAGATGATATGCACCAAATGTTACCGTCCAATGAAGGAATTATGCAATTTGCATATGAGAACCTAAATTAGGTATTTAGAATTATAATTCTTTCAGTCTCTGGAATAAAAATAAATAAATCCATATTGGCAGAGCACATATTCGATTTATCAGAAATCAACCCACTGGAAATCTACGGGATTAATAACCTCCGTCTCCAACAAATAGAGAATGGATTTCCAGGAATCAAATTTGTCGCACGAGGGGATGAACTTAAGGTTAAGGGAGAAGAAGAAAAAATCGAAAAACTGAAACTGATCCTGGGAGCTCTATTTGAAGAAGCTCGGAAGAAGGGAAAAATCAGTGAGAATAGATTTACAGAAATCCTGGAACCTCAGGCAGAGAAATCTCCATCCGCATATCCTGAGATAGATGATGATACTGTCCTGCTTCATGGAGGTGGGGGGCTAATTATTAAGCCTAAGAACAGTGCACAGAGGCGTATGGTCTCTGCTGAACAGGAGAATGATGTAGTATTTGCCATTGGACCGGCAGGTACAGGGAAGACCTACCTGGCAGTAGCATTAGCTGTAAAAGCTCTGAAAGAGAAGCAGGTAAAGAAAATAGTACTGAGCAGACCTGCAGTAGATGCAGGGGAAAGTCTGGGTTTTCTCCCAGGTGATATGAAGGAAAAGATAGATCCCTATCTCAGACCTATATACGATGCATTGGGAGATATGATCCACACGGAGAAGCTGAAGTACTACCTCTCCAACAATGTGATAGAAATTGTGCCTCTGGCATATATGCGTGGGCGTACACTAAGTAAGGCTTATGTGATTCTGGATGAAGCGCAGAATGCGACAGAAACGCAGTTAAAGATGTTCCTAACGCGTTTAGGAGAACAGTCCAAAATGATTATTACAGGAGACGACTCTCAGATAGACCTTCCCAGAAACCAACGTTCAGGTCTTCTGCAGGGAATCAAAATTCTACAGGGAATAAAAGGGATAGCTTTTATCCGTTTCAAGGCAGTAGATGTGGTGAGACACAAGCTGGTACGAAATATTCTCGCTGCTTATGAGAAAGTAGCCGAAAAGAGGAAATAACTCCAGTTAAAGTGGAGTGAAGTATATCTCAAGACCTAACCATCTGTCAACGCATGAAATCCATTCTGGTCATAAATGGACATCCGGATCCTGAGAGCTACAATTACGCATTGTCAGCCTCTTACGTAGATGGCCTGCAACAAGCAGGTTTTACGGCTTCCCAGATAAATATCACTGAACTTGATTTCTCTCCTTCCCTAGCTTATGGCTATCGAAAAGACTCTCCCATGGAGCCTGATTTAGAGAAAGCACTAAACCTGATTAAGGCAGCAGACCACTTGGTCTGGTTCTTCCCTATGTGGTGGTATGGGTATCCTGCCATCATGAAAGGATTTATTGATAGGGTGTTTCTCCCTGGTCATGCATTTGAATACCAAAAGGGAAATCCACTTCCTAAGAAGTTATTTAAAGGGAAATCGGCCAGACTGGTGATTACAGCTGATTCACCTGCCTGGTATAATAAGCTGTTTATGGGAAGCCCGGCTATCAAGCAACTCAAGCGTGGCACCCTACAGTTTACAGGAATCAACCCTGTTCGTGTTACTTACATAGCTCCTATTAGGGGTTCCAGTGAAGCCTTTAGAAAGAATTGGTTAAAGAAGCTTCGCTTATTGGGAGAGAAAGGAAAGTAAGCTACACGAAAATGGTTGTGGCGAAAGAATTTTCGTCAACCCTCCCAAAAACAAAAAAGCCCGCATCGGCGGGCTCATCTATGTTGTCCAAACAATAGTAAATACTAAGCTGTCTGTTTGAGAGCTTTTGCCATGGTAGTTCCAATATCAGCAGGGGTTTCCACAACGTGGATTCCACAAGCTTCCATGACATCCATCTTCCCTTGAGCAGTTCCTTTTCCGCCTGAAGTGATGGCACCAGCGTGTCCCATACGTCTTCCTGGAGGGGCTGTCTGTCCAGCGATGAAGCCTACTACCGGCTTATCCATATTATCTCTTACCCATTCTGCACAAATCTCCTCATTAGAACCTCCAATCTCACCAATCATGATCACACCTTCTGTGTCTGGATCTTCAGCGAACAGTTTCATGATTTCTACGTGAGGAGATCCGATGATAGGGTCTCCCCCAATTCCTACACAGGTAGACTGTCCCAGTCCCATTTTGGTAACCTGGTCTACAGCCTCATAGGTAAGTGTACCGGAACGGCTGATAATTCCGATTTTACCAGGGTTGTGAATGAACCCAGGCATGATACCCAGCTTACACTCTCCGGGAGTAATGATACCCGGACAGTTAGGTCCTATCATTCTTACGCCTCTGTCATCTATGTACTCCTTAGCATAGATCATATCCTTTACAGGAATACCTTCTGTGATGGTTACAATTAAGTCAACACCGGCATCAGCAGCTTCCATGATAGCGTCTGCAGCAAATGCAGGTGGAACAAAGATGATGGAAACAGTAGCTCCGGTATCTTTTACTGCATCTGAAACGGTATTGAATACGGGTAATCCCAGATGTTCTTGTCCACCTTTGTTAGGGGTGACCCCTCCTACCACCTGGGTGCCATATTCTATCATTTGCTGAGCGTGGAAAGAGCCTTCACGACCGGTAAAACCTTGAACAATTATCTTGGAATCTTTATTTACGAGTATACTCATAGATGGAGGGAATATTATGCGTTTAGAACACGAGCAAAGATATTTTTAATCGCTTTAAAAACCAATTAGCTGGAAGCTTTTCATTTCATGAAAAGAGTAAAAGTGAGGATTAGGTACTTATGATGGTTTGTTCCTTACTTTCAAGCTCTGCAGATAGTTGAATACATTCCCTTGCTACCTTTTCTCCCTGCTTGAGCGCGTTAGGGACAGAGATTCCCCCCATCCAATTACCGCCTGCATGAAAACCTTCTGAAGAAAGTTGACTAGCTATTTCCTGTGCTTTGAGTATGTACTTATCATACTGAGGGATAGATAGCGGCCAACGCGTCACAAACTTGAATACGGCTTTATCGGCTCCCAATAACTCCTTATGAGAATTCAGAACAGCTCTCTCTATAATATCCAGGTCCCACTCTCCCTTTTCTGGTTGGATGCTACCCCCCACAAAGCTACAGAGCAGCACCTCATCTTCTGGACATCTGTTTGGGAATACGGTACTGCTAAAAATGGTCCCTAAAATATCTGAGCCTTCCTTAGGTGGGTGTAATGCACCAAAACCATCAAGCTTGTGGGCAATATCCTTCTTCTTAAATGCCATGTGAACCAGACTTACTGGAGGGTAATTGACCTCTGAAAGGTTTTGTGAGAATTCTTCATGATAGTCGGTTACCAGATCTGAAAGCACATGAGCTGGAACAGTACTGATGACCTGGCTTACTTCAAATGGCCCTTTTGCAGTGTCTATTCTGAATCCATCCTGGACCTTACGAATAGAACTTATAGGATTCCCTAACTGTATATGGTCTTCTATGGATTCAGCTAATGTTTTACAGAGAAAGGCACTCCCTTCTTCAAAGCTGAAAATCCCTTTATGTTCTTGTCCCTTTCTGCTTTTTACAGCCCCTTTTATGATGGAACCATATTCCTGCTCCCATCTTAGTACATCTGGAAATGCTGCTTTCATCAGAAGCTCTGCCGGATTTCCTGCATATATACCTGACACGAAAGGATAGACTGCATAATCTGTCCACTCATCTCCCAGGCGTCTCCTGAAGAAGGCATCAACTGTCTCGTCTCCTTGCTCAGTGGGTTTTACGAAGCTCTCAAAAAGAAGCTTGCTTTTAGCGTTGAAAGAGAATGTGCTATTACTTAGTAGGCTTAATGGTCCAGAAGGTAACGCTTTATACTTCCCATTTTTGAGAATGTATCTGTTTTTGGCTGCTTCTGAGGCGTATAGAATTTCTGAGGTCAATTCTAACTCTTCCAGAAGTGCATAGAGTTCGTCAGTCATTCTCAGAGAGTTGGGCCCTTTATCTAACAAATAAG
>JBCDBC010000653.1:0-4032 GCA_039184535.1 Bacteroidota bacterium
ATCCGCTGCAGCCAGGGGATCAGCTCGTTCTCCGGGCCAACCTCAACTGCCATGGGCAGAGTATTGATAAATAATCCCACCCGCTGCTCACTTTGGGGTAAGCTACTGGGCCGTCCCGCACAGGCTAAACCATAAACAACCGACGATTCGCCACTGTAGCTGCTCAGAATTTTTGCCCAGGCTCCTTGAACCAGGGTACTGAGGGTGAGGCGATGGCGTTTAGCAACGGCTTTAAGCTGTTGGGTCAATTCAATGGAAACAGAGCCCTGTTGTGATGGGTACTGGGTGATTTTTGAGCCAGGGACACCGCGATCGATACCCAGGGGGGTGGGTGCTGAGAAAAAATCTGGCACAATTGTTTCTGTTCTATATGAGGATATTTTACACCGTCTTCTCGAAGTCAGAAGCTAAACTTAACCTGCAATAAAATTATTTCGTAAATTTCCTATGTCAGCCATCATCAACTTCTAAGGTAGCTTCTTATCCATCCCTAGTGAATAGTGTGCATGAAAAAGCATTTGTTATATTTTTTACTGCTTGGAGTACTTGGGTCTACCGCTTACGTTAATCCGCTTTGGGGGCAACAAAAATCTGCCCTCCTCCTGGACCATAAGGACAGGATAAGGACCCAAAAACTGAATATTCTCAATTCTCCTTTCAGAGAAACCAATCTATCCATCACCCCCGATGGGAGGTACCTCTTTTTCATGTCTATGCGTGGCGGAAGAGAATGGTCTAATAGTTATATGACTTTTAAGGGAGATTCTGTCTATGATGGAGATATATGGTACACAGAGAAAGTAGCGGGATCTTGGAAACGTCCCCAATGTATGCCTTATGGGATTAACACTCGTAACGGGGAAGATGAGCCTAATGTAAGTGCTGATGGACGTAGAGTATACTTCCAGAGTTGGAACCCCCTAATAGAAGCAACTGGCGGTCCCTACTATAAAGCAGAAAGGATCGGAAGCAGGTGGGGAACCCCTGAAGGGTTAGGAGGTGGCATTACCCAGTTTTTCAAGATTTATCGGGCCACAGATGGAATGAGCATTTCTCCTAAAGAAGACCTCTTCTTGGTAGCAGCCGGACTGAATAGCTATGAAGCGCCCATGGATATATTCTATTCTCGCAAAACAGAATATGGCTGGACCTACTGTAAGAAACTAGGGCTGAGTACTAACGGGAATGAAAGATCTGTTTTCATAGCTGGAGATGGACGTACCATTTACTTCTCCTCTGACGGCTATAGAGGGATGGGAGGTTTAGACATATTTAAAACCACCATACGATCAGATGGTACTCTAGGAGAAGTCATTAATCTTGGGGCACCTTTTAATACTCCAGGAGATGATTTTGGATTTATTCTTACCAAAGATGGTTCGGAAGCCTACTTTGTGAGAGATGGAGACATCTATTTTGCTGATTTAACTAAGGCTGATGAAAGAATGAAGCCCCTAGTGAATAAGCCACAGATAGTCTTAAAGGGAATCATTCTGGATGAAAATACCTCAAAGGGAATAAGCGCAGATATTATTTTAATGGATGCTAGGTCCAAAAGGGTTCTCAGGAAAATCCAGAGTGGAGCCAATGGTAGATATCAGTTGACACTCCCCAATTCTAATAGAATCTATGACCAGATAGTGGTGAAGAATGGCTATGACAGAAATAAAAGAAGACTCACGGTAAGTAGATCCTATCAGGACGAAACCTATAATTCTGACTTCATTCTAGCTAAAATTCCTATAGAAGAAATTCCGCCTGTAGCGGTAGTTCCTCCTCCCCCTCCTGAAGAGAAAAAGGAAGAGGAAAAGAAACCAGAAATAGCGGTCATAGAGAAGAAAGAGAAACCTATTTCTAATCCACCTAGAGTTGTACCGGATCCTGTTCCGGAGAAAGTGGAAGACCCTTACTCTTTTGATGGAGTAGCTCAGAATAACCTGGTATTGTTGCTGGATGTTTCTGCTTCTATGCGAAAACCTGAGAAACTTCCGCTTCTAAAGGAGTCTTTATCCAAACTACTTACTCACCTGCGTGCGGGAGATCTCATTTCGGTAGTAGTTTATTCAGGAGATGCTAAGGTAGTATTAAATGGTGTCTCAGCTGGGAGAAAAGAGGCTATCATTGATGCCATAGGGCAAGTCCGCTCCGGCGGAGGAACTAAGGGAAAAACTGCCCTAAGAAAAGCCTATAAAGTGGCAGAAGAGAATTATATTGCAAGCGGTAATAACAGAATTATTCTGGCGACAGACGGCTATTTTAATGTCCCCTCTCTCTATAGCATTGCGAGTAAAAATTTGGTTGGGGGAATAAACCTGAGTGTATTCAGTTTTGGGAAAATCCCTTTAGGTAAAAAGGACGAGCTGGAATTACTTGCCAAATATGGAGAAGGAAACTATGCCCAGATAGAGAGGAAAAATGTAGACTTTGCCCTACTCAGGGAAGCTAAAGCCGTCAGAAGCAGATAATCATAATCAGCGCCTTGCCACATGGAAAGCAAACATTTTAGCAAAAAACAGCTCGTTCTGGAACAAAATCCCTTTATGGGAAGAATCCTATCCTACGCTGTCATTGGAGCAGGACTTATTCTCATGTTCGTTCACCTAAATAAGCCACAAAAAGACTTCATCTTTTGGGCTGGCATGGTCATAGCCATTGGAGGACTGATCTCACAACTATTTCTTCCAGAGTCCACCCAGGTGATTTTTGATAAGGTACAGGATATGGTGAGTATCCAGAAAAAGAAGTCCTTCTTCAGGAAGAAATTAGAAACCTATAAGCTAAGTGAGATCCAAAGTATCAGAATAGAAGCCAGAAAGTCTGATAATCCCAGAGGTGCTTACAGGATAGCACTTTCCATAGATGATGGATGGGTCCCACTAACAAGCAGATTTTCCCAGAAGGATGTCAAGGCCTTTGAAGGCATTGCGCAGCAGATACAGCAAATTTTGGCAGTAGAAGAACCTTCCTAATCAGCTGCACTTCCCAGCAAGAAGGTAAGCGGAATGTGGAGACGTTTCGCCCAGGCTATTTCTGAATGATTTTCTCCGGAAAACTTCTGGGTACTCCAGTTGGCGGCTGTATAACCCTTCAGCCGCATGACAGAATCCACCTGTAGTTGGAAAGGCTCATAAAGAGCGTCCAGCGTTTCTGTCCCATAGTCAAAGTACAGCTTATTTTGGCCGGGTTCAGGTAGGTTTTCAGCTAAATAGTCTACAAAAGCAGCCGGAATAGGGTTATTCTCTACCTCAAATGTTCCCACCCAGTGAGTAGACAGACATGCCGCTCCGCTAAATACTTGTGGGTATTCACATAGGGCATACATGGAAATCAAGCCGCCCATGCTGGAACCCGCAACGAAAGTGTGGGAAGCATCTGGGTTAGTGGCATAATTTACATCTACATAAGGCTTTAGTTCCTTAACCAGAAATTCCAAATACGCATCAGCTCGTAAGTCAGAAGCAAAGAGGGGTTGATCATTACTTCTCCCCACGTTAAAGAGTGAGTCCTTTACGCTCTCCTCAAGGCGCTCAAATGGTTTTTGAGGGAAGTATTCCGCATGCCGGTCAGCCCCACCGTTGTAAATACCTACCACTATTACCTCCTCAATTTCACCCTGAGAAATCAGTGTTCCCACTACCTCATCTACCTGCCATTCCTGTCCATTCCAGGTAGTAGTTGAATCGTAAAGCATTTGTCCATCATGCATGTAGAGGACAGAATACCTATTCTCACTATTGTAGCCCTCCGGCAACCAAATATCTATAGTTCTGGATGGGACAAGTTCAGATGGAAAATTCTCAAGTCTCTCTACCCTTCCTGAGCTAACTTCAAGAGGACTTCCTTCTGGTTGAGATTCTTGCTGGCAGGAGCATAGGAATAACATGATGAAAACACATAGGCTCCATGTTTTGATGGAATGAGAATAGGGCGTAGTCATAGGAGTTATATTAGATTTAATGCTGTAGCTCAGTAGACCATTAAATTAACACAATCCATTAGCCAAAAGTGTGATCCTTTCTGGATCCTTCTGCG
>JBCDBC010000654.1:0-4023 GCA_039184535.1 Bacteroidota bacterium
CTGATCTTTTCGGTTCGCCAGGGGAACACCAGCTGATCTGGGACGCGCTTGACAAGTTTTTCGCCGGAGAAAGTCGCCCACAGTTTTTGTCGGTTTTCAGGCTTTTATACTGACAAATAAATAAGTATTTTGCATGTTCCATTAAATGGATAATTAAGTCCTTCCCCGACACTGTGACTTTTTGGATCATATTTGCGGGTAAGGTTGTAGAAAGCTAGAGAAGAGCAATATGTCTGAAGAATCCAGACCCAGGATTATTACCCGAATCATAGAGGACGAAATGAGGCACGCCTACATCGACTATTCGATGTCGGTGATAGTTTCCAGGGCCCTACCAGATGTTAGAGATGGCTTAAAGCCTGTGCACAGAAGAGTGCTTTATGGCATGATGGACCTTGGCCTCACAAGCAGCCGCCCCCATAAAAAGTCTGCGAGAATAGTAGGAGAAGTGTTAGGGAAATACCATCCCCACGGTGATTCTGCTGTATATGATGCCATGGTTCGTATGGCTCAGAACTGGTCCCTGCGATATCCACTAGTGGATGGCCAAGGGAACTTTGGTTCTGTAGATGGGGATAACCCAGCTGCCATGCGTTATACAGAGGCTAGACTCCGTAAGCTGGCGGAAGAGCTTCTATCAGACCTGGATAAGAATACGGTAGATTTCAGACCTAACTTTGATGATTCTCTCCAGGAACCTACTGTACTCCCTGCAAAGTTTCCCAATCTACTGGTAAATGGTTCCAGTGGGATCGCCGTAGGAATGGCCACCAATATGGCACCTCATAACCTAGGAGAGGTAGTAGACGCTACCATTGCTTACATAGATAATAGAGAGATAGATGAGGAAGAACTCTTTCAGCATGTGAAAGGACCTGATTTTCCTACAGGAGGCCTGATTTATGGGGTAGAGGGAATTAGAAGCGCTTATAAGACTGGAAAAGGTCGTGTGGTCATCCGTGCTAAGGCAGATATAATAGAAGGGAAGAACGACAGGGAGCAGATCATTATCAATGAAATTCCTTATCAGGTAAATAAGGCTGAGACTATTAAGAAGATCAGCTATCTGGTAGATGACAAAAAAATAGAGGGGATTTCTGATGTCAGAGATGAATCTGACCGTCAGGGAATGCGGATAGTAGTAGATGTAAAGCGGGATGCGGTAGCAAGGGTAGTGCTGAACAAGTTGTATCAGATGACTCCACTACAAAGCTCCTTCAGCATTAACAATGTGGCCCTGGTAGATGGCAGGCCCATGCTTCTATCACTAAAAGAGCTAATACATTACTACGTAGAGCATAGACATAAGGTAGTTACCAGGAGAACGGAATATGAGCTGGCTGAAGCCAAGAAAAGGGCTCATATTTTGGAAGGCTTGCTGATAGCCCTTGATAACCTGGATGAAGTCATAGCCTTAATTAGAGCTTCACAAACAGTGGATATAGCCCAGTCAGGGCTGATGGAGCGCTTCAAGCTAAGTGAGATTCAGGCGAAAGCCATCCTGGATATGCGTCTCCAACGTCTGACAGGACTGGAGAGAGAGAAAATAGAGAATCAGTATAAAGAACTGATGGAACGCATTGCTTACCTGGAGTCTGTTCTGAATGATGAAGCCTTAAGAATGGGCATCATCAAAACGGAACTAACTGAGGTAAAAGAAAAATATGATAATCCCAGGAGAACGGAGATCACCTATGCAGACGGAGAGATCCGAATAGAGGACTTGTTTGCTAATGAAGACATGATCCTGACCATTTCTCACCAGGGATATATTAAGCGTACTGCAGCCGCTGACTACAGAGTGCAAGGAAGAGGAGGTACCGGTTTTAAAGGGACTGGTAAAAAAGATTCTGACTTTGTGGAGCATATGTTTGCTACGCTTACACACAACTACATTCTCTTTTTTACAGAAAAAGGACGATGTTTTTGGCTGAGAGTGTATGAAATTCCTAAAGGAGAACGCTCTCATAAAGGGAGGTCCATCCAAAACCTCATAAACAAAGAGGCAGATGATAAGGTAAAAGCCTATATCACGGTCCCTAATCTGGATGATGATGAGTTCCTGGACAGTCACTACATCATGATGGCTACCAAGAAAGGACAGGTAAAGAAGACTTCCCTCAGAGATTACTCTCGCCCGCGTACGAATGGAATTAATGCCATCAGTATCAGGGAAGGAGATGAGCTTTTGGAAGCAAAACTCACAGATGGTAATAGTCAGATAGTATTAGGCGTTAAATCTGGGAATGCCATCAGGTTTAATGAGAGAGATGTGAGAGTGATGGGAAGGACAGCTTCCGGTGTAAGAGGGATTACCCTCTCTAATGAGGAAGATGAAGTAGTTGGAATGGTGGTAGTCCCTAATGAAGAGCGCCAATTACTGGTAGTTTCAGAGCAGGGATATGGAAAAAAGACCCCAATTTCTGAATACAGAGTGACCGGAAGGGGGGGTAAGGGCGTCAAAACCCTGAATACCTCTGATAAAGTCGGAAGCCTGATAGCTGTGAAGCAGATAGAGAGTGAGGAAGAGGACTTGATGATTATAACTAAAAATGGAATAGCTATACGTTTAGATATCAGAGATATCAGTAGCCTGGGAAGAAATACTCAGGGAGTTAAGCTCATCAGACTGAAATCAGGAGATAGCATAGCTTCCGTAGCCAAAGTTGCTGAGAGAGAAGAAGAGGAGGTCGAAAATGAAGAAGGGACTGAGGCAGCAGAAGGAACTAATCCGGTAGAAGGAAATGATACCGCAGAAGGTACAGATACCTCAGAAGACGGAGATGCTTCTGAAGAATAAACATAAAGAAACCCTTAACCCGCAATAAATTATTGAAATTGAGAACTTAATCTGGAAATTATGAAGAACCTTATAATGCTTTTGATTGCCTGCGTAACTACCGTGCAGGTAATGGCACAAAATCCGAAAGCAAGATTAACCTCCGGTGTGATTGATTATGAAGCCGGAAGAATTGGGGATGCTATTGAGAAGCTACAGTTTGCAGTAGATAATGGAGCTGACAACTTCAAGGCTAAGGACATGGCTAAAGCCAAATACTTCCTGGGAAAAGCCCTTATCAAGTCTGCCGGTGACTCAGCACTTGCTGCCAAGTATCCTGAGGCCTTATTCAAGGCTGATGAGTATATCTCTACTGCTCGTGAGCTTGATGAGAAAGGGAAATATGAAAAGTTAGCTTTACTGGATGACCAGGATCTATGGGCTGGGATGTTTAATTCTGGTGCTTCAGCTTATAATACCAAGGAGTACGAGCGCGCTGACAAGCTCTTCACCAGAGCTGCTGAGTTGAATGGAGAAGATTTGAATACCAACCTCATGTTGGGATATTCTCAGTGGATGGTAGCTGATACTACCGGAGCCCAGTCAAGCTGGACCAAAGTAGCTGACATCTATGAAGCAAGTTCTCCAGAAGAGCCTAATAAAGATGTGGCTACTGCTTACTTACTGCTAGTAAGTTCTTATGATCTACAGAATAACCCTACTGAGGCATTAAAATTTGTTGACAGAGCCAGAGAGGTATTCCCTGGAGACAAAGACTTGGAGCGTACAGAGTTGAGCATTTATCAGAAAAACCCTGAGCTATTGGATCAGGCCCTGACTAAGTTTGCTGCTAACCTGGAATCAAATCCTGATGATAATAATGTAAGAGTAGTTTATGGTTCTCTACTGGAAAAAGCTGACAGAGGAGAAGATGCAGAAGCTCAGTACAAAATTATTTTGGAAAAAGAGCCAGATAACCTGGGTGCTAATATTCAGCTAGGCGCTTACTATGTAAATAAGGCTGCAGAAATCAACGAAGCCAAGTCCAAGCTGACAAAAGAGTCTGACATTGATGCTGCTGGAGAAGAAGTAAAAGTAAAACTGGGCATGGCCTACCCACTGATGAAGAAACTCCACGAACTTGAGCCAAATGAAGCTGAGTGGATCAACCAGCTGGTAAGTATCTCTTACTATCTGGATGAAGATGACGCTGTCATTAATGAATATGTGAAGAAGCAGCAGGA
>JBCDBC010000655.1:0-4021 GCA_039184535.1 Bacteroidota bacterium
GAGAAAGACTATACTGAGCCGGGTAAACTAGGATCCGGTCTCAAGGAGTAAATCCTCAGCAAAGTGTTTTAGGATGGCGCCCTCCATTTGGGGAAAGTACATAGAATCTATGCTGTAAAGGGTGATTCTGTACGTATAGCTATTTTCTTCATGGCTAACGGTTCGGATATTGGGCGGAACTGTAATGACAGACCAGGGAAGATTTTGGATAAAGTGGGTAAGCTTATTCTTGGCTTCTATCACCGGCATATCCGACTTCATGGCTAACTGGAAAGAGTAATTCTGGACTGTGTCAGAGGGATTTTTGATGGTGAGTGTCTGAATGGGAATGACAGAGTAGGGGATGAAAGTCTCTTCGCCATTTTCTACTTCTACCTTAACTGACAACTCTCCGAAATCAATTACTTTTCCTGCTAGTCCCTTAAACTCTATTAACTGTCCTTTTCTAAAAGGCTTACTCAGCCTGATGACCAAACCGGTAAAGAAGTTAATCAGCGTATCTTTTAACAGAAAGCTAGTAATCACTAAGAGCAAAATACCTACCAGGGGCCAAAGAGCTACAAAGAGAAATATCCCCATAAATCCATAGATTGTCCAGATAATGGTTTCAGCAAGTGCGGCAGAAATATAGGTTGTACTCAATCTACCTGAGGCTCTCAAGAGGGGAGCTACCTGGTTTCTCCAGAGCCTGAAAAATAACCAAATGAGGGGGGCCGCTATCACCCAAGCGGCATAGCTAAATACAGGGAGTTTTATAGCCTGAAAAGTAAGTTCATTCATGATTTAGGAATTCAGTAGTTGGGCTTTTTTAAGGCTATTGATAATATATGGATATAAATAAGGGTTAATCCCAATGGTAATTTTATTGAGCCTGATTAACAGGTTAGCTCTGATCAGGTCCTGAACCCAGAGATTTACCCTGGCCTTTTCTTCATTTGGGAAAATTCTAGTAAGCTGTAAAAAGCTGAGCTGTTTGTGCAGGACAAACTGACTGAGCACCACTAACCATTCCTTTTCCTCAATGGGAGGCATCTGTAGCTCTTCCGGATCTATTATATAGAGAATCTGATTCTTGACCTTCTCTATATTTCTCAACCACATTCTCAAGGCTACGCCTATATTTCCATTAGAGATAAGTTTGTACTTCTTGAATAAGTTCTCCCACTCGTTAGCGTTGATCTCCTTTTCAGGAATATCTTGGTATACTAAGCTAAGTCCTCCAGAGTAGTGCCTGGAAAGAATGGTTTTCCTGATTTGTTCTTCTGAGAATGGTGAAAGCTGAATGGTATTCAGAAAGGCGGATTCCCAATCTGTTACCTGCTTGATAAGCTGGAAAGCATGAGTATTACAGTTCAGGATAAAATGGTAATCAAAGCTGTACCTCTGAATGATATCCACTAACTGATTGATGATCTCATATCCTTGGGGTGTCCTTTCCCACCACAGCTCTATGTCGTGAAGGAGAAAGACAGAATTAAAAGGTGTACTTTCTATCAGCTGAGAGACACTTCCTTTCTGGCCTATTTGCCGCTGAAAAGCGCGTACAAAGTCTACCGGCCTTACGCTCCCATGTAAAGGAGGAAGGATTCTGTAAATGGGCCCATCAAAGAGTTGGGTACCTATATTCTCGCAGAAATAGGACATACCAGAATAAGCTTCTCCTATGACCAGCATAGCTCCGCCTACCTTTTGCTTCATTCTTCTGGCCGTGTCCTGAGCCAGGGCAATCTCCCTGTTTCTATTATCTATGAGGGAACTGCTGGTAAACTGGTTCCCTACGAACAGTTGTCGGTAATAGAAGGGGAGCTGAGCCAGCACTTCCGGGTCAGGCTGGACTTTCTCCGTAAATTCTCTGATGAGGGAGAATGTGTTTTGGTTAGCCTTTTGGGCATGTTCAAATTCAGAGATGAGAATGTCCTCTCGGGTCTGACCCAGGAAGGACTGTGCTTTCTCATACCTCTTCTCCCACCAGCTGGTAAGTGCCAACCAGTATTTTTTGATCCCACGTATGCGCTCACGGTTTCTGGAAGCCCGCCTCAGGTCCTCTACGTGCTGCACAATGATGTGAGGAGCCAGATTATCTATGGTTTTTTGAAGGCTCTCTTCTATTCCCTGACTTATTCCTGCCTTTAGGTCTATGATCTGTTTCTCTGCTTTGTCTATATCAAACTGGGTTTTGGCAAGCACTTCCTTCAGCCTACTCAGGCTCCCCTTATCCTCAGGCTTAACCTCAGCCAGATTGAATGAAATCAGGCGAGTGGAATCCTGTACCTGAAAATAGATCTGCTTAAACTTTTGTGGGAGTTGGGTAAGAGAGGAGGATACGGGCCCATGGAAATGGGTCTCCATAAGGTAGAAGACTTCATCCTGCAAGCTTAAACTCATAGACTCCACTCTCTTTCGCCTTCCTTCCAGAAAGTCGTTTAATATGTCTGTAGGAATTAGGTCTACTGTGGACTTGAGACTAGATAACTCTCTTAAAGTATCTTGCACATAGTCATCCATAAACTGGTAATCATTCATGACAAGAATATCCTCAGTCTTAAAAATGAGGCTTTGGATATTCTCATATTCCTCTTTCTCCATCCACCCTTCAAGCTCTTGCATTTGCTGCTGTATGAGCTTGATATTTGACTCGGCACCTGAAAAAAGTACCAGGTCCATTCCCTGGCCGGTATCTCTTGCCAGCTTGATGAGGTAAGTGATGGACTTCAGCAGTACGATACGGGTAGACATGCTCCTGTGGAAGAGCTGCTGGTTTCCATACCAGATTCCCGCAAACTGCTTTACTTCCTGATAGATGCCTGTACGGCTATTCATGTTCTCCTTCACAAAACGGTTGATATCCATTTTGAAGAAGTCCTTATGGATCAGGTCGCAAAAGCGCGTATTTAGCTGCTGAATAAATTGATAGAAGTAAGACTGCTGCTCTGTCAGGAAAGTCTCAAAACTCTGGATATTGTCCTCAATATGTTGGAGGATAAGCTCAGCTGAGTTACCCTGCTTTCCGGAGGTTTGTTCTTCCAACTCAAAGAAGCTGTCTGCTATTCTGTCTACCAGCGCTTGTACTATCTCGAATCCGCCTATGCTTAGGGCATGTAGGAAGGAGTGAAAATTGGGGAGATAGGTATACTGTAACCTGAAGCGAAGCAGTTCTCTGAATTTCACATTGATGGCCTGACTCCTGAGACCTGTCCTGCTAAGGGCCCTAATTCTATATTTTATCTGTTTCTGTCGGGGACTATCTCCCGCAAGGGGGATTAATTCTTCCTTAGTAAGGAGTCTTTTCTTTTCTCTGTCAGTAGTCTGAACCAGAACCTGCAGCTTTTCCAGTAGGGTAACAATGGATTTGTTGAGGTAGTTTCTCACGATGGGGAGGTGATCCTTACTAAACTCTTCCTGTAGTAGGCGTACGTCAACCAAAAGATTGATGAGCCTTTCTCTGGTTTGGGCGGGACCTGCAGCAGCGTCCATTAGGACTGGCACATGCGTATCTAGGATGACCTTCATGTTTTGGGCGAGATCCTTATAACTACTGAAAATGATTTCCAGGGCTTCCTCTTGAAAGATGGTGCCTGACTCCTGGAGAATGTCTCTGATATGGCTTAAGGATTGGTCTAATCCATTAGAAGACAGAGGTTGAGAAATAACTGCAGATTGATTGTCTTTGGGGGTAACTTCCATATAATTGTAAAAAAAGAAATAATTTCAGCTTTTCCGATGAATGAAATGTAATTTTCAATATCTAAGCACAATCCGGAAAGCACATACGTATATATTCCCGAAGGATAATCTTTCTCTTTAGATTCCATTTTTACAGGGACGTAACATTCAGGATTAATTTGTTATGCAAATACCCAAGCAGTACCTGCTTATCACATTTTGTTTCTGTGTGTATTACTTCCAGCTATGAAGTATGGATCTTATCGGTCAGGCGGTAGCTGACTCTGTAGTAATTGATTCTGTGAAAGTAGATTCTATTGAGAATGTAGAAATTCTCCCCATGGTGGATAGTCTGGAA
>JBCDBC010000656.1:0-4014 GCA_039184535.1 Bacteroidota bacterium
CTCCTTACTCTGACTGTAACCAGTCTAGGAAGTCGGTAGACCTGGCTTTACTCACGATGAGCTTTTCGTCAAAAGAGATGAGGGGAACGATGAGGAGTTTTCTGGAGAAATAATGCTTGGCTTCCTGTATGGCATCTCTATTAATGAGAAACTGTCGGTTGACTCTGTAAAACCTGTTCCCCATTAAGTTTTTTAAGCTTTCTATAGAATGGGTAACTGGATACCTTTTCTTATCGAAGGTGTATAGATAGGTAATGCCATTCTCCAATGCCACAATGGCTACCTGATGTGTCTTGATAGGCATAATGCTTTCACCCTGATGTACAAGGAGGGTCCCACTCGCTTTCTGAGGAAAACTCTCGACTAACTGCTTTAGCTGCCTGTAATCGAAGGACTGTTGATCTTTCTGTCGGAAGAAGGTATGGTACTTATTGATGGTTCTGGCGATCTCCTCAGAATTGTAGGGCTTAAGTATATAGTCTATCCCATTGAACTTAAATGCATCCAAGGCATACTGGTCATAGGCCGTACAAAAAACCACAGGAGTACTTGTCTCCAACTGCCTGAATATGTCAAAACTCAATCCATCCGGAAGCTGAATATCAGAGAAAAATAAGTCGGGTAGTGGATTCTCCTGAAAATAGCTAAGGGATTCCTGGATACTCCCCAAGGTTTTGATGATCTGGATTTGATTATCTATTTCTGTAATGATTCCCTCCAGTTCTTCCACCAAAAGGGACTCATCTTCTATGATGATGATCTTCATGCTTTGATGACGTTGAGGATGACGGAAAACTCATTGTCGATTTCCAGAATTTCCGGAGGGTTCGATCCTAGCAGTATATATCGGTTAGAAAGGTTCTTCAGGCCTAATTGGGTAGTTTTCTCTATGCTGAACTTCCTGATGATGTTGTTGCTTACCCAAATGCAGTCATTCTTTTCCTCAATCAACAGCCTTAAAGGAGTATTCCTGGAAAAGGCATTATGCTTAATGGCATTTTCTCCCAATTGCTGCAAGGTGAATACAGGTAACTTTCCCTTGGTCAGTGTAGAATCAGACAGCTGTACCTCATAATGTATGGCTTCTCCAAAACGGGTCTTCTGTAGCTGCATATATGCTTCGAAATAGTGCAGGTCCTCCTTAATGCTGACCACATCATCCTGAGCCATAGTGAGGGAAGTCCGAAGAAATCCTGCCAGATTCTGGACATATTGATATGCTTCATTCGGCTCTTTCTTAATCAGGGAGCCCATGGTGCTGAGAGAGTTGAAGAGAAAGTGAGGATGAATTTGCTGCTTGAGCTGCTCCTGCTGGGCTACCAGGTGATTAATTTCTAATTGAGCTTTTTCTAGTTCTAGGTCAGAGCG
Source organism: Bacteroidota bacterium (assembly GCA_039184535.1). Classification (GTDB taxonomy): domain Bacteria; phylum Bacteroidota; class Bacteroidia; order J057; family J057; genus JBCBKZ01. The sequence goes on from JBCDBC010000656.1 coordinate 1,369, forward strand.
TGCCTGTTGATTTACCATTAAGTCTATGAGGATCAGGATAAAAGTATTATTAGCCAATCCGCCTATGAGCGGGTAAAAACGTATATAGTGCATATTTATGGGACTTGTAATAATGCGGGACCTCACATAAAAAATCACAGTCAGGAAACCGAGGGTTAAGACATAAGAGCCTAAATACCTGACTAACTTGTATGGACGGTAAGCTTTTCTTTGGAAGAGATTAAACAACCAGATATTGAGAAGCCATATGATGAATACGCTTATGCTTATGGCTACTATCCCAGCTATAATTCTTCCTGTCAAACCGATTTCGGAAAAAGGAGTGAAGGAAAGATTGGGTTGGGAAAGAAATGTTTCAAATAGCAAGGCCAATGGCAGGAAGCTAAATAGTCCTATGAGGGGGGAGGAAATCAGTGCAAAGACCAGTAACTTCTTCTGAAAAGGGGCAGTATCCTTCATAATCCATGAAACTGGCCAAAATTTCCAAATTAACCTATGTGGGGAGTTTCTTAACATGTCATACTTCCTGAAAACTTCACAGCTGCGAGACTAATATGCATTGCTGGAATTCCTAAACCGGATGAGTTTCTCTGTACTTACCGGGCGTCATACCTGTGAACTTCTTAAAAGCTTGGTGAAAAGATTGTCTGGATGAGAAGCCCACTTCAGAAGCTATGCCTGATAAGGAGAATCTTTGATAAGATTCTTTCGTGAGAATGTGCTTGGCCTCTTCAATTCTATATTGATTGATGAAATCTGAAAAGTTCTGCTTCTTTTTCTCATTGATGATTTGAGAAAGATACCTTGGAGGAACTGATAGCCGGGCGGACAGACTCACCAGACTTAGCTCTTGATCCCGATACATTTTTTCTTCCTCCATTAGGCTGAGTACCTGGGATAATAGTTGCTCTTTCCGGGCCTCTGGAAGGTGAAAGGATTGGTATTTCTCTCGTATTAAAGAAGGAGGGGTAGCTTCATCAGGCGAAAAAGGAGAAAGTATTCTGGTTTTGAGAAAGGTTGGAATGAGTTTCCATTTTCTGTATCCGACCAAGTATCCTATTACAATACCTGCTGTGAATACATAAGGAATCATACTAAGCAGGATTTCCTTATAGGTCATAGTGTGGCTTTTAGTTAGGTGGGCTGAACTCATGGCTCAGCCGTTAGATAATGAGACGTATGCTTCTTTGACCCAATCAACGGGAATTTTAGTCCCATGGAAATCTTAAACTTCTGTTAAGATGATGCGGATGAGACGGTTAGGGAAGAAGAAATAAGATGAGATGAACAAAAACGGCCCTGAATGAGTCAGGGAGGCCGATGGCAAATGTTAATAGCGATAAGACTTTTAAGGAAACTTTAACACGGATTCGAAGAGAATACGTCAAAACTTCTCATACTTGTCGCCCAACAGACCAGAAAAAAGAGAGAAAGTCTCCTTATTTTGAGAGACCCTGAAATCACTACTATGAAATCGCAACGTATTCAATTCCCCAATCAGCAGGGACAAATGCTGAACGCAAGAATAGATCTACCATTAGATAGGAAGCCACTTGCATGTGCTGTATTTGCTCACTGTTTTACCTGTACCTCTAACCTGAATGCAGTCAGAAATATTAGTTTAGCCCTTACGCAGCAAGGCGTGGCAGTACTAAGGTTTGACTTTACGGGTCTTGGCCAGTCAGAAGGCGAATTTGCAGATACCAACTTCAGCTCGAATGTGGAGGATCTGATAGCAGCTGCCAAATGCATGGAAGAACACATCGAAGCACCTCAACTCTTGATAGGTCATTCCTTAGGAGGAGCTGCTGTTTTAATGGCCGGTTTGAAAATCCCCTCTGTGAAAGCAGTAGCTACCATAGGCGCGCCTGCTGATCCTGTACACGTAAAGCACCTGATTCAGGACAGTGAAGAGGAAATTTTGGCCAAGGGCGTGGCAGAGGTGAATATTGGCGGAAGACCTTTTACCATTAAGCGTCAGTTTATCAATGATCTTCTCCAGGTATCTAATGAACATGTAGGCAAGCTTAAGAAAGCATTACTGGTCCTGCATTCTCCCCAGGATGAGATAGTGAGCATTAAAAATGCTGAACTCATCTATAAAATGGCCATGCACCCTAAGAGCTATGTTTCTCTGGATGGAGCAGATCATTTATTAACGCGAAAAGAAGATGCGGTTTACGTGGGGAGTATGATTGCTTCCTGGGCTATGAGATATATAGACCTTCACCAGGAAGAGGAGTTGGAAACGGATAAACAAGTTGTCGTACATACGTGCAACGAAGGGTATACCACAGAAATCAGGGCAGGGAAGCACAGACTACTGGCAGATGAGCCTGAGAGTGTAGGCGGTTCTAATCTGGGGCCTACGCCTTATGGACTGTTAGCCGCCGCTTTAGGTGCCTGTACCAGCATGACCTTACGTATGTATGCGGATAGAAAGAAATGGGATTTACGAGAGGTGAAAGTTCATCTTTCTCACGAGAAAGACTACGCGACTGACTGTGAAAACTGTGAACAGGACGGAACCAAGATTGATGTTTTTGACAGGGAGATAGAACTGGTAGGAGAGTTGGATGAAAAGCAAAGAACGCGCCTCCTACAAATGGCAGATAGATGCCCTGTTCATAAGACCCTGCATAGTGA
>JBCDBC010000657.1:0-4010 GCA_039184535.1 Bacteroidota bacterium
TCTAATTGAAGCGTTTGCTCAAGTTGTAAGATTTTAGCTATAAGCTTTATGAAAGAAGTATTCTCCTTAGGTTGCATTCTAAAAGGGTCTGTGAATGATATGAGGTCGGGCAGATTTGAGGAAGAAACAAGTCAAGCTTATTCTCATAGAAACATTTCTTCCTAATTCTCAGAAGTTTTACATGAAAATGGGCTACCTGAAACAGGCAGCCCATCATAGCTTAATTACGCTTATTAATTCTTACACTTTTAACTCAGTCCACTCACAGGAAACTTTCTATCTATCTTTTTGACTAATCCTTGGAGTACTTTACCCGGTCCTATCTCCAATAATTCCGTGGCACCATCTCCTATCATGGCTTGCATAGTCTGGGTCCACCGAACTGGAGCTGTCAATTGTTTCAACAAATTTTCCTTGATTTCAGCACTCGCTTGATGAGGCTTTGCAGAAACATTCTGATACACAGGAATATGGGCATCATTAAAATTAGTACTTTCAATTCCATCCGCTAACTCTACTCTGGCGGGTTCCATTAGCGGAGAATGAAAAGCTCCATTAACGGGTAGTTCGAGCGCTCTTCTGGCGCCTTTCTCCTGGGCTATTTCTATGGCCTTTGCAATTCCGGCTTTGGTTCCGGAAATCACCAGTTGACCTACCGTGTTATAGTTAGCGGGGACTACGATCTCCCCTTCAATGGAGGCGCAAATCTCTTCTACCACGGCATCCTCCAGCCCCAGAATAGCGGCCATGGTACTTTCCTGTATATCGCAGGCTTTCTGCATGGCATTAGCTCTTACAGAAACCAGCTTCAGTCCATCTACAAAGTTTAGGGAACCTGCCACTGTAAGGGCTGAAAATTCTCCCAGAGAATGACCTGCTGCCATAGCACCTTCCTCTGCTGACTTATGTACCAGGGCAGTCACTACAGAATGAATGTAAATAGCTGGCTGAGTAACGGCCGTTTTCTTTAGGTCCTCATCTGTCCCGCTGAACATCAAGGCCTGTATATCAAATCCTAGTATTTCATTAGCTTTCTGGAAATAGGATTTAGCTTCATCAGACTCATCGTATAAGCTTTGTCCCATTCCTACGTATTGGGCTCCCTGTCCGGGAAATACGAGTGCTTTCATAGTGGTGTATATGTAGATTTATCTGTTACTTCCGAGGCGCAAATATATACAAACCAATATGATTCAAATAGATCTAAGCGGAAAAGTTATCCTTTTGACGGGTGCTTCCAGAGGAATAGGAGCCGGAATAGCTATGTTACTAGCCAAGGCGGGGGCCACTTTAGCCCTTCAATACAGGCATAATCAGATAGCCACAGAAAGAATTCTCAAGCATGCTTCAGAAGATAGTCGCTCTTTCCAGGCAGATCTTTCTCAAGCAGATCAGACTCACCAATTGGTAAGGGAGGTAGAAAATTCCTACGGCAGGCTTGATGTCCTCATTAATAATGCCGGCGTAGCCTATCCAGAAGAGAAATCATTGTCTGATGCAGAATGGCAGGCAGTATGGGAAAAAACGCTACAGACCAATCTCACCGCCAGTGCTGCCCTGAGCAGACATGCCATTAAGCAGTTTGAGAAACAGAAAAGTGGGAGAATCATCTTCATCTCTTCACGTGCGGCCTTTAGAGGAGATACCCCAGAATATATGGCTTATGCAGCTTCCAAGGCAGGTATGGTTGCCTTAAGTAAGTCTATCGCCAGAGGATATGGAAAGAAAGGAATAACCTCCTTTGTCATTGCTCCTGGATTTACAGAGACAGATATGGCCCAAGACTTCATAGATACCTACGGGAAAGACTATGTGCTGAATGATTTGGCACTAAACGAGCTAACACAACCATCTGATATAGCTCCCACAGTGCTATTAATGGCTAGTGGTATGATGGACCATGCTACTGGATGTACGGTAGATATTAACGCGGGAAGTTATGTGCATTAGATCGTTTTACTGAAAGAAAGTAATTTTCCTTATTGAGAAAAATTAGTTCATATATAACAAATAAACCTTATCACGGTTAGTTGCAGTGATAAAAAAAGTTGGCCCCTAATGCTTTGATTTAAGGTGTGAAACAAAACCCAAAGCAAGCAGAAGCCGGTAGGAAAATTAGGTCCCTTACGAGTCTGAATCAAGGGGAATATGATATGCTTTTATCAAAGTTTGAATTAGCTGTATCAGAAAAGCAGAAACACTATACCCTTAAAGGTAAGCTAAGGAAAGTAGCTCGTTATGGCGAGCATCCCCACAGTAGTCTTTATGGAGGTAAAGCGAAGCTTGACTTCATGCTGATGTACATGAAAGAGAACCCCAACTAATCCTACCATGGGTATAGTTTTGGGATGTCACAGGCCAAGGTGAGCGAATGGATATACTTTTTGAGTCCTGTATTAGAAGAGGTTCTCATGGATTTAGGCTATATGCCTCAAACAGGAGATGTATATCGCTTTAACCAGGAAGATCAAGACTATTTACTGGTAGATGTTACCGAAAGAGCTATTCCTAGACCTACAGATCATGAATCTCAAAAACAAGCTTACAGCGGGAAGAAAAAGAGACATATGATGAAAAATCTGGCGATAACCGATCCGAATGGCTATGTGCTATTTATGAGTTCTACCTATGAAGGAAGCAAACATGATAAAGCCATATGGGATGAGTTAGCAGTAGATAGATTTGAACAGAATTTACTAGCAGACTTAGGGTTTTTAGGGATTGATAAGACACATCAAAATGTCATTCTCCCTTTTAATAAGGCTAAAAATAGAGACTTAACTGAACAACAAAAGCAGATTAATAAGGTGATTAGTAGCTTACGTATTCGGGTAGAACATGCTTTCGCAGGGATCAAAAGACTGAAGATCATCCGTAACAAGATTAGGCTTAAATCTTATGATATCAGAGACCAAATGATGAGAATTGCATCTGCTTTACACAATTTCAGAATGACCTATAGGTCGACAATACTTAATCAACCGTGATAACCTTTAATACTTATTACGCCTATTAAAAAAAATTTTATATTGAATACATAATAGCAACCACCTCTCCCACTCTACAACTGTCTATTTAAATGACTCTCACTTAACACCTATGGACATGCCTACAAGACTTCTACAAACGTTTCTTTTCTTGCTTCTAATAAGTGCTAGTACAACTGTATTTTCTCAAGAAAAAGAGAATTCTTTCTTCAAGAATACCCAACTAGGTTTACAATTAAATATCTCAAGGGTAATACCGTCTGACTTTTTGTTTTTATATCCAGGGACTGATAGCAATTTTCCTCTTACAGGGGTTGGAGGAGAATTTATATTAAGAAAGCCTTTAAGCAAGCGATTAAGCCTAAATACAGGTCTGGGATTTGATTATACTTTTAAAAGACTTTCTCGGTTTGAAATCCCCTTTTACACAGGGACGGAAGTTGTTATAAGGGCTTACAATTACAGACAGTACACATATGCCTTAGAGCTTCCAATCTTAATGGATTATCATTTTATCCAAAAAGAGAACTTTTCATGGGGCTTTCAACTAGGTACCGTCTTCACCTGGATTTCTCAGGATATTGCTGAGCAGGCCCTAAATAGTAATTCCACACCGCTTTTTGCAGGAACTACGAGAACCTCGACGCGTGATGTACTTTATCCTGATTTAAGGGTTGGACTTAGCTGGAAACAAGCAAAAGAGGGATTGATTAATAGAGAAATTGGCATTCATCTCCAAATGCCTATAGAAGAAATCATAAGTGATTTGTCGGGGACATATTCCTCCTCCAGATTTTTATATAATTCTCCTCAGCTAAGTTTACAGTATATATGGTACCCAGCTTTTCTTAACAGAAATTAGGTCCCACAGCCATAAAGGTTGAGACTAAGAGACTGTTTAAAAAACTTATGAAGAAAAGAAAAGGGAACCAGTTAGTGGGTTAATTTTAAGGACTTCAACCCCCTTAAGATTATGTATCCCAGTGATCTAACTGATTCCGAATGGAAATTTATCGAAAAGCA
>JBCDBC010000658.1:0-4008 GCA_039184535.1 Bacteroidota bacterium
ATTCAAGGAACCCATCTTCGGACCCAGTAAAGCACTGGACCGTCGTAAGTTTGGTCCTGGTCAGCATGGTAAAGGGAGAAAGAAAGTCTCTGAATACGCTACACAGCTCATGGAAAAGCAGAAAGCTAAGTACACTTACGGGCTGCTGGAGAAGCAATTCAGAAATACCTTCAAAAAAGCTTCCAGAAGAAAAGGAGTTACCGGTGAGGTATTCCTTCAGATGCTGGAATCCAGACTGGACAATGTAGTCTTTAGAATGGGATTCGCTCCTACTCGCCGCGCTGCACGTCAGTTAGTAGGACACAAGCATTTTATGGTAAATGGCAAGTCTGTAAACATTCCTTCCTATGTAGTAAACCCTGGTGATACTGTCACAGTACGTGAGAAAAGCCAGCACATGGAAGTCTTCAAAGAAAGCATTTCCCGTGCAGGAAGATATAACTGGGTAGACGTGAAAGGAGACAGCCTAACAGGTGTTCTACTAAATCTCCCATCAAGAGAGGATATTCCTGAAAATATCAAGGAAAACCTCATTGTGGAATTGTATTCGAAGGCGTAGAAAGTAAGCCTTCATACACGCTGCGGGCCCCACATTTGGTCCTCGCCGCCAATCACTGGAAGAATTTAATTCTGAGTTCTTAATATAGAATAAGTCCACATGGCGCTATTAAATTTTCAAATGCCTGAAAAGGTGGTTCTAGAGAAAGAAAGTGATTATTACGGTCGCTTTTTACTTAGGCCCCTTGAAAGAGGTTATGGTATCACAGTTGGAAACGCCCTGAGAAGAGTGCTCTTGTCTTCTCTGGAAGGGTTTGCTATCACCAGCATAAAGATACCCAGTGTAGATCACGAGTTTTCTGTTGTGCCAGGTGTCATAGAAGATGTGACAGAACTGATCCTGAACCTAAAGTCAGTTCGTCTGAAGAAAGTAGCTGACGGAGACGCCAAAATATTTGTCTCGATTCGTGGAAAAGAAACTTTCACGGCCGGAGATATCAATGACCATACCACTGCCTTCAAAGTAACTAACCCTGGGCATATAATTGCTCACCTTGATCCTAAAACTCAGTTTGACATAGAGTTGACTATAGGAAAAGGACGTGGCTACGTTCCCGCAGAGGAAAACAAAGTATCCAACGCACCTATTGGAGAAATTTCCATTGATGCTATCTACACCCCAATCAAGAATGTGAAATATCAGGTAGATGACTACCGTATTGAGCAGAGAACAGACTATGAGCAGCTGGAGATTGAGGTAAAGACAGATGGAACCATTGATGCAGAATCAGCTTTAAAGGAAAGTGCAAATATTCTTCTAAGACATCTGATGTTATTTTCAGATGAGAAAATTGCGCTTGCTTCTGAGGAGCCTGAGAAGAAAGATGAGGTAGATGAGAACTTCCTGCAGATGCGTAAGCTGCTAAAAACCCCTCTATCGGAACTGGATCTTTCTGTAAGAGCTTATAACTGTCTGAAAGCGGCAGATATTAAGACCCTTGGAGACCTTGTAAGCTACAACATCGCAGATCTGTTGAAATTTAGAAACTTTGGTAAGAAGTCACTCACAGAGCTGGAAGAGCTGGTAGCTGAGAAAAATCTTAGCTTCGGAATTGATGTTGCTAAATATAGATTAGAAGAAGATTAATGATATAGGTATGAAGGCCTGGTAACATCAGGTCTTCATTCTTTTTAACTAACCAGAGGAGAAACGGGAATACATATCAGACCGGTAGATAGTAAAAGCTAAATCGTCGGCCTGAAAATTTTAAATGTCATGAGACACGGCAAAAAATTTAATCACTTAGGTAGAACCGCTTCGCACAGAAAAGCGATGCTGGCTAATATGGCTTGTTCACTCATTGAGCACAAGCGTATTAAGACTACCCTGGCCAAAGCTAAGGCGTTGAGAAAATACGTAGAGCCTTTGATCACTAAGTCTAAGCTGGACACTATGCATTCTCGCAGAGTGGTGTTCTCTTACCTACAGAATAAAGAGGCGATCAAGGAACTTTTTGGTGAAGTTTCTAATGCAGTGGCTGAGCGTCCAGGAGGATATACCAGAATCCTGAAGCTCGGACCCAGGGCAAGTGATAACGCTGAGATGGCCCTGATTGAGTTAGTAGACTTCAATGAGTTGGCACCTGGAAAAGCGGCTGGTTCTAAGTCTAAGAGCTCACGTAGAAGAAGAGGAAAAGGTAAGAAGAAGAAAACTGCTGAAACTACAACTGCAGTAGCTGAAGAAGCTGTAGCAGTAGAGGAAGCAGCAGTAGTAGAAGAGGTGGCTGCAGAAGTAGAAGCTGCTGTAGAAGAAGTGGCAGAGGTGGTTGGAGAAGCTCCTGCTGAAGAGGTGGTAGAAGCTATTGAAGAGGCCGTGGTTGAGGAAGCCCCTGTAGAAGAAGCGGTTGAAGAAGAGGCAGTAGTGGAGGAAGCTTCCGTTGAAGAAGAAGTACCAGTTGAGGAAGCGCCTGTAGAAGAAGCTCCTGCGGCTGAAGAGGCCCCAGTAGTTGAAGAAGCGGCTCCAGAGCCAGTAGCTGAAGCTGCACCAGCTCCAGCAGACGATCTGAAGAAAATCGAAGGGATTGGACCTAAGATTGCATCTATCCTGAATGAAGCTGGTATCACTACATTCGCTGCATTGGCAGGGAGTGAGTCTGACAAGATTAGAGAAATTTTGGCAGCAGCCGGAAACAGATATAAAGCACATGATCCTACCACCTGGCCTAGACAGGCTCAGCTCGCAGCTGACGGGGCATGGGATGAGCTAAAAGCTCTTCAGGATGACCTGAAAGGTGGTAAGGAAGCATAAGCCTTACACAACTATTACGAGACTAAAACCGGAGTGCTTAGCACTTCGGTTTTTTTGTTTAATGATTTTCCTATTCAAGAAATCACTTTTGTTAGCTGAAGTAAGCTAGACTTTGTATTTTAGGTGGAGCCACAAAGCCCTATGAAGTACATCTCCATCAGCCTGTATCGGAAGATGATTCATCATGCCCTAGATGAGGGGATGAAGCCGGAAGACTTTTCCCATTTACCAGTTGCGATAAATCCTTCTCCTGATATTAAAGCAGTTCCTGCTGATACCTTCTTTGGTTTACATGAATGGTTAGATGAGCAAATAGGACCAGGCTTTTCCGTAAGGATAGGGCAAGCCATGAAAATGGAAGACTATGGAGTCCTGGGGCTTTCCTGGAAGACCATTTCCAGGGTAAGGGAGATGTTTGAGCGTAGCGAAAGGTACTTTAAGCTGCTCTCTAATACCTATGTATTCAAAGTGGAGCGCAAGGAAGAGGTCTCCCAGATTCACCTTCATCGGGATCCCTACAGAAGGGGAGTGGGACTCTCAAATGAGGCCACTTTCTCAGCTACAGTAGTAGTGCTCCAGGCGATAACTGAGTCCACTATTTCTCCGATTAAGGTTTCTTTCAAACATGGCCCACCAAGAGGAATGGAAGGATATCAGGAAGCATTCCAATGTCCCATCCTCTTTGATCAGCCAGAGAATTTCATTGCATACCGTACAGAGGATTTGGACAAACGTACGGCTAAGGCTGATAGCAGTATCAACCAGTTTTTGGTTGAAAGGGTAGAAGAAGAGACCAAAGGAATAGAAGTAAGTTCCATCAAAATAGCTGCTGATGTAGAGAGCCTAATTAAGGATGCCCTACCTAGCGGTATCCCCAGCATTGTGCAGATAGCAGAACACATGGGTATGAGTAGCCGAACGCTCAAGCGGAGATTAACGCAAAATGGAATCACTTTCAGAGACTTAATCAGGCAGACACAGGAACAACTCTCCAAGGAACTCCTGCAAAATACCTCCTTCACCATTGGAGAAATCGCCTTCCAAACAGGTTTCTCTGAGCAAAGTGCTTTCAGCCGGGCCTTCAAACGCTGGACCGGTCGGTCTCCCCTCGACTTCCGCAACCCTCAATAATCCTGACATTTCCCTCATTCTGAAATTCAGTCCTACCTGATAGATTATCTCACCAAGCTGCCAAGAAAGAC
>JBCDBC010000659.1:0-4007 GCA_039184535.1 Bacteroidota bacterium
ATTCCTGCTCCTAATAAGATCAATAGTCCAACTGCTATCATAAAAGCTTTTAACTCTTCCTTACTAGAGGATTTTCTTGACTTTGGCCTAGCAGATGATTTTTTTTCTTTTGTTGACCTTACAGAACTCTTAGCTGAAGAAAACTCTCTCCGAACTGGCCTATTCTTGGTTGTATTAGATATCCTGCTTGTTTCAAGAGATTTCTGTCCTTTTCTGGAGGAGGATTTACGACTGGTACTTACCGCTTTGGGAGGACCTTTTTTAAGTTTTTTTGTTAAACCAATTAATACATCAACTATCCGGTTTCTTTCTATTCGATATTGATCTGTATCCAGGATTCCTTTTTGATGATTCTCAGTAAGTTCCGAGAACCTGGCTTGAACTTCTACTAGCTCTGTATCTAAAAAAGTAGTTTTTAACGTCTGGATAGCATCATCAATTCGGTTATCAGCTATGAGAGTTTCTATCTCCTTAGCCAGCTTTATATGTGGGTTTCTTCTAAGGCTCATAGGTATGTAGGGGATGGCTGTTCGACTTATCGATTAATGTAATTTACGGAAACATTTGAAGAAATTTAATTTTCAAATAAATCGTATTAATTTCTGATAGAGGAGTGATTTCAATTAGCACTCTCTATTCAAAAGACCGTAAATCATTGTAAAACATTAGGTTACAAATGGGGGGATAGAAAAATGATCTTTCCTTTCTTCTAAAACAGTCAATTTCTATTAAACCATTACCCTCGGATAGGGATTCAGTACAAACAACTCAAATGTATGTACTTCCCATTGAATTTTGGGGGCTACCGGTTCAAACATGAGTAGGTCATCACCCCCTCTGGTAGTTAGGGCTTTTCTTAGCTCTTTAGCATCTTCTTTTTCAGGTTTAGGTAGGGATTTCATAGTCAGGGTACTCACATCAAAGGGAGCTTTGCTAACGATCAATTTGAAGAAATATGAAAGTCCATCCCAGTTGAAGTCCTTTATGTAGGAGTTGTTTTCCAAGGTCATTTTGATGTACTTCTTCCCATCAAACTCTTCCAAGCCTCTGGAGCTGAGTATATCCTGGCTGGGTCCTAGGAGAAGTTGGTTGGAAACCATCATGTTATCTATCACCCCAAAGGTATTGGTCAGATAGAGTAAACTACAGTGGTAGTCATCCTTGGAGTGATTAACTAATTCCAGGCGGAACCATCTGTAGGGCTTGGCCTCGCTCAGTTCAAAACTGAACTGCTTATTCTTGTCTGGAAACACTCTGTGCTCTTTTTGGGCTTCCTCATCATAGACAAACATCCTTAGCTCTACCGGGAACATGGTTTTCTGCTTGTCAGTGAAACTACTTAGGTCGTGATTCTCACTATGCTCCAGCATTTGGAGGTAGTTCCATTGAGAGATCTGCTTTAGGTGTTCATTGACTGTCGTTATACTCTCAGGAAGAAACTTCTCGTCTATATCTGCTATCCCTACTCCTTTCACCAAAGGCTTATCATGTACGTTGGGTTTGGTGATCAGGCATACGCTATCCTCTATTCTCAGGCTGTACTGAGCCTCATCACTCCCAACGAGCTCATATAACTTCACCTCAGCCTCATCCAGAATTTTTTCAAGCCCCTCTTTCAGCAGCTTTACATTCTTTGCCTCAGTCTTGTCATCCACGCTGATGCTTACCTTCAAGGATTCTGCGCCTATATCAGGTATTTTGGTGAATAAGGTGTGATCAAAATTCTCTTTATCTGTAGGTGGTTCTTCTCCCACGAACTCTACAGCGCTATATCCCGCCAATACTTCCTTAATCTTGATGGTGTATTTTTTTGAAGGCGACTTTTTGGACTGTACTTCCAGCGTTTGGAAGCTTCTTTTGGACGAGTCTATAGGTACTCCCTGCAAAGCACCTGCCGTTATACGCCATTCCTGGCTGGTATCTTCTCCTCCTCCTCTTACCACTGCACAAATCAAAGCTTTGTCGGTAGGTTGATGAGAGAGGAAGGTAAAATAACGCTCCCTGGGATCTCCCATCTTAAAGTAGAACTGGGGCGTTTGGGCATGGAGCGTCTGATTTAGGGTGGGCATCATGTTCAGCACCCTGGTATACAGGTTCTGATAACTGATGTTCCCATTTACCGACTCCAGAACATTTAATAATGCCGTAGTGAAAACCCCACTTCTCACTGTTCCTGCCTTGGGTTCTTCCAGCGCTTCTTCCACCTCTTTACAGGCAGCTAATTGGATATGTCTACCTTCAGGAAGAATGGTCTGGAGGTTTTTCCCCGCCTGAACATCTGCCATGATTCTGCTAGTATCTGCCCTGAAGTCATAGGTATCCACCGGTCTTTCATCCAGAGGATTGCGCTGAATCCGTCTTGTGTTAGTCCCTAAGTCAGAATTAGCTTGAAGGGATCTCGTATTTTCTCCGGAATGACAACAGTCAAAAACGGTGATAATGGTTGCCCCTCCGGTTTTAGTGTCTAGGTCATGTACCAGATAACGAAGTTCTTTGTCAGAAATGCCTGGCGCCATGGGACGATTTCCGACGAAAGGGTAGCTTTCCATGCATACGAGCGCAGCTATATTGCCATCAAACTCATCTTCCTGAAAGGAGTTGAGGCTGGTTTTCTCTCTGTATCCGTGCCCAGAGAAATAGAAGAAAATGACATCATCTTTCTTGGCCCTCTCAGACACAACCTTAAAAGAAGCGTAGATATTTTTCTTGGTAGGCTTTAGCTGTTCTTCATCTGTGAGAATGTGCAATTCTGGAGATTGTTGGAACCCGGCTTGTACAAAGGGTTTCTCCAGATAAGATTTCATTTTACCAACATCTGCTACGCATCCTCTCAGATCTCCTACATGTTGGTAGTTATTGATTCCTACTAGTATGGCGTATAGCTTATTCTTGCTTGACATGGCAATTATGGATTGTATGTGTGAGTATATGGTCTGGGGGGAGGTAATGGTAACCTACTATTTCATCTGAAGGTTACCTAGTTTGTAGATCGATTTATTTTATCTATTCTTAATATTTGTTAGATGAGAAGTTAGCTGTAAGGTTTTCTTCTTGAGAATTAACTCAAAAATTTCATCATTAACCACCCATTGTTCGTCTAGCTTCAGTAAATTTAGATAATCTCAGAAACCGTCAACACATGAACCTTACAAATAAAACAGCCCTGGTAACAGGTGCTTCCTCCGGCATAGGGAAATCCTTTGCCTACCTACTCGCTTCTAAAAGAATGAATCTGGTGATAGTCGCTAGAACGATTTCTCAACTGGAACTCATGGCAGATGAAATCAGCAATAAATACCAGGTGAAGGTTCTTCCCATCACAAAAGACCTAAGTATAAAGGGAGCCAGCCAGGAATTGTATGACCGGGTCAAAAGAGAGCAAGTAGAGGTGGACCTACTCATTAACAATGCAGGTTTTGGGAAGTGGGGAGAATTTACAGAATTCAGCATGGAAGACTACCATAACATGATCCAGCTGAATATTACTGCCTTGATGGACCTTACTTACCTATTCATGGAAGCCATGAAGCAGAAGCCAGAAGCTGGTATCATCAATTTAGGTTCTACTGCCTCATTTCTACCTGTGCCGTTCTCTTCGGTATATGCCGCTACTAAGGCATTTGTGTTAAGTTTTTCTGAAGGATTAGTGGGCGAACTGGAAGGAACGCAGGTGAAAGTTCACTGCCTATGTCCGGATGGAACAGCTACTAACTTTGCGAAAGTGGCTAATCCAGAAGTAGATACCTCAACAGTTGATATGAAATCCCCGGATGATGTTGCCCGAGAGGGATTAGACGCCTTTTTGGCTGGAAAACATTTTTCTGTAACCGGGAGAAAGTATATACTTTTCATAACGCGTATTCTCTCCAGAATGACCATCATAAACATGGTGGCCAAAGCATGGAAAAAAAGGATAGGGAGTATTTCAAACTGATTTAGACGAACCTGTAATTTTAGGCTAAATGGGGTTCATCTCTTACTATTTTATCCGGTTATATTTTTAGCGA
>JBCDBC010000660.1:0-4003 GCA_039184535.1 Bacteroidota bacterium
GATTTTTTGAGCCCCAGTCCTTGATGAGCTTTAGCCTAGAAGAACAGGAAGGAAGTGAGATCATGAAAGCCAATAGGTTTATGATTGCTGCCAATGGGAAGAAGATGCTCTTCCAGTCTGGAGGTGCCTGGGGTGTAACCAATGTAGGTAAGAAGCCAAATGGAGGCATGCTGAATACTTCTGCTATTCAGGTCAAGATAGATCCTGCTAAAGAGTGGGAGAATATTTTTTATGAAGCATGGAGAGTGAATAGGGACTATTTCTATGATCCGGGTATGCATGGGGTGGATTGGGAAGCCATGAAAGCTAAGTATAGTGTATTCTTACCAGATCTTTCCTGCAGGAGTGATTTGTACAGGGTAATGGAATGGATGTGTAGTGAGTTGGCAGTTGGGCATCATAGATTTGGAAGCAGAGGAGACCGATTAAACAATCCTGAGCGTATTGGGGGAGGACTTCTTGGGGCAGATTACTCCGTTGAGAATAATCGATATCGCTTGTCAAAAATTTATGGAGGCTTGAATTGGAATCCGGATCTACGTTCTCCACTCACAGAGCCAGGGATCAATGCCCAGGAAGGAGACTACCTAATCTCGGTAAATGGAGAGAACGTAACAGCTGACCAAAACCTATATTCATTTTTTGAAAATACGGCTGGCAAGATTGTAGAATTGGCTATAGGCCAAGATCCTTCTGGATCAGATTCTCGGCAGGTAATGGTAGTCCCAATCGGAAATGAAGGTGCTATTCGAAACAGGGATTGGGTGGAAGGAAATATTAAGAAAGTAGATCAGGCTACCAATGGGCAGGTAGCCTATGTATATGTTCCTAATACTGCCGGTGCCGGGCATGAATACTTCAAAAGATATTTCTTCCCGCAGGTTAATAAAAAGGCAATCATCATAGATGAGCGCTTTAACGGTGGAGGTTTATTGGCTGACTATTACATAGATCACCTGAAGAAACCTTATCTGTCGTCATGGAATTTTCGATATGGTCAGGATCTTCGAGTGCCTAGTGGATCTGTACAGGGGCCTAAAGTCATGCTGATAGATGAAAATGCCGGATCAGGAGGAGACTACCTCCCATGGATGTTTAGGAAGTTTGGTTTGGGAAAAATGATCGGGAAAAGAACATGGGGAGGTTTAGTAGGTGTGCTGGGATATCCTGAGTTTATAGATGGGGGTGTAGTCACCGCTCCTAATTTAGCCTACTACAATGACGACGGATTCCGTATAGAGAATGAAGGGATAGCCCCTGATATAGAAGTAGAACAGTGGCCAAAAGAGGTAATGGAAGGAAAAGACCCTCAGCTTGAGAAGGCTATAGAAGTGATCTTACAAGAATTATCTGAGGACTCATTTAGCTTTCCAGAAAGACCAGATTATCCTGTAAGAACCCGAAATAAATAGGCAAGCTTTAATCAAACCAAGGATGAAAAGTGGGCTTAGGCTCGTGCTGTATGTATCCCTTCTGTTTTCTGTATTTACTGCTTGTCAGTCTGACAAAGACAGTGAATCCAAAGAGCAGGGGGGAGACATCGTGCTGATTTTCCAGCAACCCAAAGTGGAAGCGAAATCAGGACGTATTGGAGCCCACTTTTTCATTGATGAAGCCAAGATCGAATACTGGGATCAGGACGAAATTCTCAGAACCTACGTGGCCGATTCAAGTGCGGCATTTGATACACTTATTCTCTCAACGGAAGAAGCCCAACTGGAGGTCGTTCATTTCTTCAGGACGTATGACAGGTTTACCTACCGCTTTCAGGCAGGAGATACAGTTCTGTTCACTTATCCAGAATCCAGGCCCTTTGCACAACTTCTTAACAGAGAAGTAAGAGATACGGCCCTGAACTATGATGCCATTTGGCGGGACCAAATCTCCCAACCCTTTCCCGCTCACAGAAAAAACATTATTGAAGAAGTGATTACCCGTTTGGATGCTGGACTAGACCTAAAAACCCTCCTGGAAAGAGAAGGAGAAATACAGGCGGGAATACAGTTGGTAGCCCAGCAAGAGGTTAATGCAGAACTAGCTTTCCTGGATTCTTTAAGAAAGCATGAAATTCTCTCTGAGGAGGAGTTTCAATATAGAAGCCTGAATGCCAAGCTAGCCTTGAAAAAGAAAGAAGTTGAATTCGCCCTTCAGGCTTTTAAGGGAATAGCTTCTGATCAGAACATTGAGCCAGAGCACGTCAGAATAGAAAGTGAGGTAGATGGAGTAAAAGTAGCCTTGATCTCACGTTTCGCGTAAATCAGGAATAGTTTCGAGAAGTTTTTCAAATTCAAGATATAGATTATTCTTTTTTAGGAGACTCAAGATATTGTTTTGAATGTCGCTTAATGGAGTTATCTGGATAAGTTGACCTTCCCCCATTTTCACCCATGCAATTGCTATTCCTTTAAAAGCACGAAGAAGCATGGGAGTAGTTGGTTGATCTGTTTTTCTGCCTTTATTACCTGGATATATGCCAGAGATTATCGTTTTCTCCTGGCGAAGTGTCTTTCGAACCTGATATTGAAGCAGTGCTGAGCATCTCATGGCGATACTGAGTAGCCGGATTAAGGCTTTCACTCTATGTTCTTTTTTCAAATAGATGGGGAGTAGCCCTACATCTCTGTTGATGATGTAATCAAATAAATGCTCAATTCTGAACTCATTTCTGTAACATTTGACAAGTAAATCTGCAGAGATATCCTCTTTGAGTGCATTAGAAGCATAAATCTGCCATCCTAAGGCCCTTCGCTTTTGCTTAATGATTTCTTCCACTCTCCTCAGGCTCATGCTTAAGGTAATCTTCTCTCGGGTTTCTGTCTTTCTCTCCTTATGCTTTTGAACCGTATATTGCTGGCGATCTTCACTACAGCTAATTTCAAAGCAGCCCTGTACTTTATATTTCTTAATCAGCTGAGCTACCCGCGCATGTAATTGGTCTATTGTCTTGGGATTTCTTCTGCCTCTCTTGGAAATAACCAGTAGTTCCAAAGCTTGCTGTGCTTCATTGAGTCGGTTATTGAAAGAGTCTATCAGGCCTTGGGCATATACTGGAGCGTAAACTAATATTCGCCTTTCTTCCCATGAAGCTTCCTGATGAGTTATCCTAAGCGGTATCTCAAAGTAGTAGGCTGACCTGCGGTGAGTATCCTCTTGTGTGAAAATACTCGGAAGGCTTTCTATCTTCTCTGGAAGCTGATCAAGATAAGTGCTACGAACCTCATCATTACACTGCTTCCGACTTAAGGGACAGAGATAGTAGTCTCCTCCCCCATGAATACTTGCACGATTACTGATACTTCCTAATTGAGAATCCCCAACATATAAGTTCCCAGGATTAGCTAAACTAGCCTTTACGCTCTCAATGAGGGGAAGGTAGTGATCTGTATCAGGACCACTTCCTTTCACTACTTCCACAGCCATAGGGAGAGAAAGCGGATCAAGACTTGCCATCATGACCTTACAGAAAGGCTGATCTGCTCTCCGGTGTTTGCTATATCCAAAACCGAAAAGTTCTCCCACTTCCCGGAACTGAGGGGCATGAAATGAATCAGTCCGAATGACCTGTGTATTCAGTTCTTCTGTCTCAGAAAGCCTATTCAACTGATATACCTCTACTGTTCTGTGGCTCAGGCTTTGCTCAAACTTTCTCCAAGCTATATCATCACTAAAACGGTCCAAAAGACGCCCTAATCGGTCATCAGAAAAATCTATCTGCCGTAACTCCGGAGTACCTAGAATAGCTCTTAAGGTATTTATGCGTAAGCTAGCCCAGTCTTCCACATGGCTCAGTCTATGGTCTCCCTCGCTTAGGATATAAAGAAGCCACCCTAGGGTAAGCTGCCCACCGGTAATCCCTTGCCAAAGTCCATGATCAGGAAAATGTTTATCTAATAACTGAGCTAAATCGAGATGTTTCAGCTCAGATCCTAGTAAAGGAAGATCATCTATTGCTTCTATGCGCATAAAGTCAATCTACCTATTTTTTCAAACTGGAATATTTTTA
>JBCDBC010000661.1:0-4002 GCA_039184535.1 Bacteroidota bacterium
GGATGATAGCCGTGCATACTGGTTATCAGGCTACCTACACTATCATTAGAGAAAACAGTAAATGAAAAATGGTTTACCATTTCTACTACCTCTTCTTTATAGACAGGTAGTAGAAATGGTAAACCATTTTTCATTTACTGTTTTCTCTAATGATAGTGTAGGTAGCCTGATAACCAGTATGCACGGCTATCATCCTCATATAGACATCACGGTCTACGGTAATGGATTTGACCCACAGGTTAGTTATACTGACATAGGGAATGAGACTCTACCTGAAGAAGGTGTACTTCCTGTATATGAGGCTTCACTGGAAGAATATGCTTCCTGCTCACATGTACTAACTGACAAAAAATTGTACAATGAGGAATGGTCAGAACTTCCCCAGATAAAATTCTGGAGGAGAATCATGAACATGGGGGGAGATTCCTGTCTGATTAATATTTCCAACAACAGAAGAATTGTCCATAAAATGCCCATCTCAGAATGGGAAGCCATGGACGATCAGGGAAAAGAGTTTTTCCGGGACAGTATGTCCACCGCCTTATCTCTTCGTCCGGAAGAGAGCCTTTACATCACTGCTGGTAAGAGATACTATTACAATTTCAAGAAGGTACTGCCTATGGTCAGCCGAGGCGTGGAGTTATTTGACGCCTATGAGGTGGATCCATGGTTTGCCCAAGCCATTCTCCTGATAGAAAGTCCTGGTAAAATGGCTTACTCTCCTGTAGGGGCATATGGGCATTTCCAGCTTATGGAGAATGTGGCCAGACAGTATGGACTCATAGTTAACGACAGCATAGACGAACGTGCTGATTTCGAGAAAGCTGCTTATGGAGCTGCTATGCTTATAAAACATTCCTGTATCCCAGAAACTAAAACACTCCTCAGAAGAAGAAATATCTCCTTTAATGAGCATGACACCTGGTTCAGGTTGCTGGTTCTGCATGTATATCATGCCGGTGCAGGGAATGTAGGAGGGGTACTGGATCAGATCAGTACCAAAGAAGGAGGTATTAGGTTCATGCAAGAAGTTTGGCAAACTGAGTACAAAGGCTTTAAAAATGCCTCCCAAAATTACTCTCAGATCGCATTGGCTTCTCTCTTGAGGTTAGATGAGATCCTTATAAAAGGCGGTAAAAACAATTGTTATTCCGTAGAGCCAGCCTTAGCTTACGCGCCATAAAAGCATATATACCTACATTCTTACAACCCATCTTTTCATATAAACCTCTTCTTTTTAGGCGATTTCCTACAAAATCGGGAAGTTTCTGAGCATCTTTTTGTTTCAGTTTACACCTCTCCCAGAAATTTATTAAATGGTCGTTCTATTTATAAAACGCCTAACATGAAAAGAGCCATACCTTTAACTTTTTTATGTATTCTCTCATCTATTCTCCTCTCTCAGGAGCATGTTGCTGAAGTAAGGCATTTGGTTTCGGGAAGTTATGAGCAATATGTACAAACGCCAGCCATCTACCATGAAGACTGGAATAAAAGGAGTGAAATCATTTTTTGGAAAACCATGATGCAGGTAGGACCTGATTGGAGTGTAATTTATGCTCCTACCAGCAGGAAGATTCTCAACCGCATACCCACCGTTATTTGGAAAAAATTCAACCGGTCTCAGCGCTACCAGCACTTACAGGAAATCAGGAAGCAGAATGGTGTAGAAGGAACGTTATTTGTGGCACAGGGAAAAAGTCATTTCTACCGCTTTCGCGAAGTCCTACCGGAAATGAAATCAGTCATAACCACCTTTAACCGCTATGGGGTGGATCCGTGGTATGCCCAGTCTGTACTGATGATAGAAAGCCCAGGACAGCTATTGAAATCTTCCGCTGGCGCCTATGGCCCTTTTCAGCTCATGAAAAATGTAGCTATTGCCTTTGGACTGACCATCAATAAACATAAGGATGAGAGAGCAAGCTATGAGAAGTCTGCAGAAGCTGCTGCCAAGATGTTTAAAAGAGCCTGTATACCTGAAACGGAAATGATCCTGAGGAGGGCCGGAATTAGGTATAAAACATCAGATCTATGGTTTAAGCTTTTGGTACTTCATGTTTATCATGCTGGTACAGGTAATGTGCAGAAAGCCCTATTGAAAACAGGGATGAAAAAAGGGGGGATGCAGTTGATCACAAAGCTCTGGCAGTCCTCTGAAGGTGGCTTTCAAAATGCTTCCCAAAACTACTCTCAACTAGCTCTGGCTGCTCATGTTTGTATTGAGGAGTTGGTACATACTGAGTATACACCTGTTTGCAGATCCAGCAGCTATGATTATTTGAAACTACTTTCTGTCAATGATAATTAATCAGGGGCTTTCATAAAAGAAAGCATCTTTCATAGACTGACGTTCCATGCTGGAATGCCCCCAGGTTAATTCCAGGAAAGGATCTTCCTCTAGTTGGGAATAAATGATGGTGATGGGATGATAGCCCTCTTCCAATCCCACAAATCCGGAAGCACTGTTAGTATGTTCATTCGCATTAGCTTCCAATATTACTCTTTCCCCCATCATGAGTTGTACATACCCACTTGTACGCACATCCAGTGTATATATCTGCCCAATAGGTGCTTTCACATATCCCTTATAGATCATGTTAAAGCTGGAATCCTTTACCCTGGCTAGTTTCCCAAAATTGGTTCTCTCCACCCCCTTTTTGGTAGATGGAACCTCTTCAGGATTGGTCCTATGTAGACTATTCTCTTCATCCAGAAAGAGGAAATAACTTAGGCCTCTCCTAGGATTTAACAGGCTATCTGATTTCAGAGGCTCTATTCTTACAAAAGTCTTTTGCTGCACACTGCTCTGTACTCCGGAAGAAAGCAAAATAGAAGCACTAACCGTAGCGGTTTTCCTCAGGAGAATAGGATTCTTATATCTGTAGGATCTTCTGCTGGGTGCTCTACCATTCAGCGTATATAGAATATCACCTACCCCAGACTCATTCCAGATCTGCACTTCCATTTCATCCCAGAATATTGAATCAGCTGCCTGAATGTCAGGCCCGGGAAAACTCACAAAAGCTACCTCTGTTGCGGCATGCATTTTATCCCTTCCCTTAAAAGCCGTCATCTTACAGATCAGGGGACGAGAAATACGTAGAGATTTTTTATAAAGAGCTGAACGTCTACCCGGTTCTGATCCATCCAACGTATATCTGACTGTTCTTACACTACCGGCTTTTTCCACTTTCAGGCTTACGGGTTCTGCTAGCTGGTCTGTGGCATAAGACAGGCCAATTTCCTGCAAGGGTAAGGTAGTTTTCTCCATGCGAGCTAATAAGCCTCCACCTGCGGGTAAAATGATTTCTTCCCAATGGGCAGAATCTACTACCATGGTCTTATGCAGCAGGGTTTCCAGATTACCAGGTGCATCTTTAAACAGGCTTACCTTAAACCTCCCCTCACCTAAAAAGTGAAAGGGAATAGATTCTCTTAAAGACTTACTGCCGTTTTGGATGGCGATATACCAGTTATCCTCTTTCTTTTTGGCTATGGCTGTTTGAGCTCCCAGGCGGGTAAGTGACAGCACTTTTTCTTCTTCCCAGTAAGTAGGAATGGAGGATAGTAGTTCCTGTTCTGCATGGAAAGAAAAATCTGATGGAGATCCTTCCCACTCTCTGATATGAGCTGTGCTGAATAAGGCATTAGCCAGAGAATACCCCATCTTGACGTTTACCTCCTCTCCTGAGGGGAGCTGAGGTAGCTGTATGCCACCATCAGGAATATGATTTGCAGTTAGGATTGACTTACTCACATTTTCCAGTGAATAGGACACTTCACTTATTGATTGTGCCTGACGAGTAACTCCCATGAAGTTAGGCTGAGCCTTTATAAACCCATGGTAATTTCCTTGAGCTCTTAGAAGAACCATTTGTTGGAATTCAGCAGCATCCTTAAAAATGGCTTGAAGAAAAGCCTCCTCATTTTGAAGTTCCCGACTGTTATCCCAGTTTAGAATGGCTCCCTTAGCTTGATGGTAATTTGCCTGCCTGAAAA
>JBCDBC010000662.1:0-4000 GCA_039184535.1 Bacteroidota bacterium
ATTCTGGTTTCCATTTAAGTACACCAGCATAGCCGGGTTAACAGTAACTTCTTCCACCAACGTTTTGAAATTTCCGAGCGCATTTCTTCTAAATAAGCTCACTAGCTGGTAGGAGTATCTGGGATCTCCAGAAATATTTACTTCCGTAGCAAAGTGATTATGCCAAAACAAGGTCATCTTCTCTCTGATGGATACCTCCTGGTTTGCCATAAGCCCTATAGACCAGTAATTGAGAGAACGCCTCCTTGCACCAGTATTATTTACCCCGTCCGAATTATTGGTGGGAGAGCCTACCCAGGTACTCCCTTTGGGAATATTAATGTCCTTTTCATGTGCATAGTAGACTGGAGGGCTTGGTTCATCCCAATCTGCTAATAACTTGTCCAGAGTAACGTCAAGACCATCTTGGATAGCCTGATCAACTTCAGTTTTTTTGGCACCAAAAAGGGCCCTATTCAGTAAGTGTCTCGCTTCTCCCCAACCCCAGTCCCCTGTATATGCTTCTAAACCGGTCGTTACTTCCATGAGCTGTGGGAGCTCCTGGTTAACCAGCTTATCTACAGGATCAACTTCTTCTTTCTTGATAGGATCAGTTGAGTCGAAATACCTTTCCTTCTGCAAGGTTAACCCTAAAAAGGATCTTCTTTCCATGAGTAAATTCTTGTGTTTCCTTCTAAAAAATGCCTCAAATAGTAATTGTACTTCTTCGAAAAAATTGAATCAGAGATAAATCTGATTCAGAAAGTCGGTCAATGGCATTCTGGCAGTCAGCGTAATATGATCTTTCAAGCAGACGTAAGATGTTTCATTCATCCACACACTCCCTCTTAAGGAGTATTCATGTACGCTTAGAGAAAAGACAAATGGTAAGATGACCCAATATTGAACAATTATTCAATCAATTTTTGTGCAAAAGTCCTTTACTTATAACATCTGAGGCTAAATTTGCTTCAAAATCAATCTTAACTAATTCAATATCAGCATAATGCGAAATTCGTACAAAAAGAATACGGAGCACACATTCTCAATATGCGTGCTCCGTATTATAAAATAAATATATATAATTTTTCAAATATTTCCTAATGGGATACTATTCCTATTAGGAAAGCAGACCCATTCAGGGGCTAATTCTTTTCATAGTATCCTCCCCAGTCATCATCATCATCCTCTTCAGAAGGAAGGTTGAACATGCCACTAAGTAGGTCATTGAATTGGGTACCTGATTCTAAAGACTGTTTCCCTAGCATGGAGAATTCAGCTAATCCATGAAGAATGAACTCCATCAACATATACTTCCTGGACTCCGAGGCTCCCTTGGCTTCTTTTTTCACCAATTTCTCCAGTCCTGGAATTTCTGATAGGCTCTTGCGATAATCTTTGTCTGATGAGTCAGAGAGAATATCTAATGTATTCCCACCACTAAACCAGGCAGTAATTTCCTTGTAGGGGTTATTAGGATCATTACGCTTGATACGCTCGGGATTAGGAAAATTCTCCGCAAAGCTTTTACGGATAGCTTTGCTGATCAACTTCTGAGCTACTATGGCTGGCCCTTCCTGCTCTCCCTCATAGACCAGTTCTATTTTCCCTGTAATGGCTGGAACTACTCCCACCAAATCGCCTACTCTGCTATAGCCTTTCTTTTCTCCATTAAGGATGATCCTTCTCTCTACAGCACTATTCAGATTTTCAAATGCAGTAATAGTAAGTCTGGCAGAAACCCCACTTTTCTCATCCACATACTCACTAGCCCTCGCCTCTACCGCTATATGCTCTATTAACTCGGCACAGATAGGATCTATTTCTATACTATCCTGCTGTGGAGTAGCCAGTCTAGCCTCCTGGCGAGTAATCTGTCCGGAAATTTCCAGGTTCTTGGGATAGTGAGTAAGAATCTGACTCTCTATTCTGTCTTTCAATGGCGTTACTATGCTCCCTCTGTTAGTGTAATCCTCAGGGTTAGCTGTAAAGATAAATTGGATATCCAGGGGAAGTCTAAGTTTGAAGCCACGAATCTGGATATCTCCCTCCTGTAGCATGTTAAATAATGCCACCTGGATTCTGGGTTGAAGATCCGGTAACTCATTGATAGCAAAAATAGCTCTATGAGAACGCGGAATCAGTCCAAAATGAATTACTCGCTCATCTGAATAAGGGAGTTTCAAACTGGCAGCTTTAATAGGGTCTACATCCCCTATGAGGTCAGCCACGGTTACGTCAGGGGTGGCCAGTTTCTCCGTATATCTTTCAGATCTGTGCACCCATATGATAGGGGTATCATCTCCTTTTTCTGCTACAAGGTCCCTCGCAAAACGAGAAAGAGGCGCAAAGGGATCATCATTCATCTCAGAACCTTCTACTATGGGAATATACTCATCCAGCAGATCTACCATCTGTCTGGCAATACGGGTCTTTGCCTGTCCTCTCAATCCCAGGAGAATGATGTTGTGGCGTGAAAGAATGGCTCTCTGTATATCAGGAATTACCGTCTCTTCATACCCCAATACTCCTGTAAAAATGGTTTCTTTATTCTTTAGCTTTTCTATCAGGTTGTCTCTGAGTTCATCTTTCACTCTTTTACTCTGATAGCCAGCTGCTTTTAATTGTCCTAAGGTTTGTAGGTTGGTTAGCTTACTGGTCTCTGCCATGTGTAATTATTCTGTATGGTAAGTCGACGAAGTTACAATCCTTGCAGCCATGTGCAAATCTTATTACATCTGATGAGAAAAAATTAGTGGCTGTAGGAGAGTAGGCTGTCCGATTAAACGATTAATTTAACAAGAGGTTATAGTATAAAGAAATATGAACCAGGATCTGTCAGAAAAGTTATGGAAGTTCATTGAGGGAGGGGGATCTTCCTTCGCAGAAATGGAAGCAGACATCCGGGAATATCAAATGGTTCAAAATCCAGTTCTGAAACAATATTCAAGCCAACTCCCTGGCAAAGAAAGACTGTTTCTTCCCATTTCATTTTTCAAGCATTTCCAGATAAAGACAGGAATTGACTGGCAGGAGGAACATATATTTGAGAGTAGTAGAACTACAGGCCAAACTCCTTCCAGGCATTTTGTAAAGTCTCTGGATTGGTACGAAAAAGTATGCCTTCAGGGGTTTCATCACTTCTTCCCGCAACAGGAGTACGCTATTTTCGCCCTTCTCCCGGGATATCTTGAGAGAACTAATGCTTCTCTGGTCCATATGGTGAACGGCTGGATGAAAGGGTTCGGTCTTCCGGAAAGTGGCTTCTTTCTGGATAATATGGAAGAGTTAGCTGCCCACCTAAAGGAGGCTTACCAGGAAGAGAAGCCTGTTATACTGATTGGGGTTACCTTTGCCTTATTGGATTTTGCAGAGCGTTATCCCACTCATATCCCTGATGCTATCATCATAGAAACAGGGGGAATGAAAGGGAGGCGAGAAGAACTGACCCGTTCTCAAGTACACATGCGCCTAAAGGATGTATTTGGAGTAGATCATGTAGTATCTGAATACGGGATGACTGAACTGATGAGCCAGGCATATGCGCTGGAGAATGGTAGATTTCAAACGCCTCCCTGGATGAAGATCTATATTTCTGATATCCATCTTTCTTCTCTTCCTAAACCTGCGGGTAAAACAGGACGGATAAACATTATTGATCTGGGCAATATTCATTCCTGCTCCTTCATTGCGACAGATGATATAGGGAGAATGTATGAAGATGGAAGCTTTGAAGTACTCGGTAGGTTGGATAATGCGGAACTCAGGGGTTGTAACTTAATGTATGAGTGAGTCCAAACCATATTGGCAGCATTCTCTCTGTGCAGAGTGTACTTCCCTGAAGACCATCAAAAATAAAAGAGGGAGTGAATTCTGGCTTTGTCTAAAAGCTAAGGAGGTAGCTAACTGGCCTAAGTATCACCCTCAGCCTGTGAGTAGGTGCGCCTTCTTCCATAAAACCGATTTCCTCGAGCTTGGAGAGGCCGCAGGGTTACCAGATGGCGTCTTGAATGTTGTCCAA
>JBCDBC010000663.1:0-3999 GCA_039184535.1 Bacteroidota bacterium
ATCACCAGAAAATCAAAGAATCCCATTTCTTCTGTTGGATACGTTAGGGTCCAGTTTACGCCATAGTCCTCAGAAATATGGATACCATAGTTATTACTCATCACTAGGATCTCTCCGACTTGAGCGATTTCATACACATAAGATCCTGATCTGGGCTCATAGAATGTCTCAGTCCAGCTCTCTCCCCAGTCATCAGAATACATCAGGTCTCCGTTTAGGGCCAGTTCATATATTCTCTGGTCAATGTTATGGGTATAATGAACCGCTCCCTCCTGCCTGATCCATTTCCAGCTTTTGCCTATATCAGAAGAGAGTAGGCTTCCCTGACTGGTTCCGGCAATGAGTTTATCTTGATAATCGTAGAGGCTTAGGACTTGCGGTCCTATGATGACGGCTTCCCAGTAGGTCTCTTGAGTATTTAATTGATAGATACCCAAGTCTGTTCCCACAAAAACCCTATTCTGGTATATATGCACAGCTTGTACATTTAGGTTGGGTAAGTCAAAGTTGAGGGATGCCCATGTCTTCCCTTCATCTGATGAACGATAAAGGCCTTCTCTGTAAACGCCTACATAGATATCGTCCTCATCCACGTATAAGGCATTCAACTTCTTACCTGGAAGGCCTTTCCCTATTTCTTTCCATGTAGTCCTATTCTCACTACTGAGCCATAAGCCTAAGTTATCAGTAGCTATGACAATTTCTTCTCCCTTAAGTTCAAGAAAGCTGGCCTGTATGTCATCAGGTAGATTACCACTCACATTTTGCCAACTCTTTCCAAAATCTAATGAGATCAAAAGAGGCTTCCTGATAGTCTCCTCATTCTCCGGTGATGAGACATTCACAACAGGTACTGAGCTTTGTTCTTGAGATAAGGGTTGACAGCTTAGAATAACAGAAAAGAGAGAGATACATAAGAGAACCAATACTTTTTGAGGGGAGATCATAAGTAGAAATAAGAATCGTGCGTGGAACCTGTAGAATAAGCATTTGTTATTCTACAGAATCTGCCTGAAAGAGAATTCCGGCATATACATATGCAAACGCAGAAAGCGCTAATAAGATTCCAGGTAGAATACCACCCAGGAAAAAAGCCAGACAACTATCTATGATGACAAGTACTGCCACTAGCCATAAGATTTTTTTTCCGTCTGTCTTTAGAAATAAACTAAGAAACCCTAAGGCAGCTAAGCCTACCATATGGATAGAAGGATGGACAAAGAGGATAGGGAATATGTCCTTCAGAAAATCAGAGGCATTTGAGCTTGTCATCTTTTCAGTGACATATCTTAAGCCACTTCCATGGAAACCTCCCATGAATAATAGTAAAAAACTACCCAGGAATATGAGTAGCCGGAAAGTCTTTGACTGTTTTTGCATGTGCATGTTATTAGAGTGTTAAGCTCATTCTAAACATCCCTCTAAGCTCTTCCTTGAACAAAGGAGCTTCTAACCTTCCTGTTCCATCTTGTTGGAACCCCATTTTCTGATAATAATGGAAGGCTGATTCGTTGGTATCAATCACATATAGAAAGATGGCATTCATGTCCTTTTCTCTGCAAAATGAGAGTAGCTCCCCTAATGCCTTCTTCCCTACTCCCTTACCAGCGTGCCCAGGAAGGATATAGATCTTCTCAAGTTCACAGCAGTTCTCATTTGGGAATGATTCATGAGAGGCATTAACATCTATTTTGATAAATCCCACAGTTTCCCCCTCATACTTGATGAAAAAATAGGTTTTGTTTGGGTTCGTAATGTCCTCTTGGACCCTTTTAGTATTGAATTCTGCCTCCAGGTATATGTCTAATCCTCCCTCTTCCCAGTGCCCGCCAAAATGCTGCGTATAGGCTTCCCGACAAACTTGCTGCAGAAGGGTAGTATCAGCTATTGTGGCTATTTGTAACATAGAGATCTTATAAGTTAGATGAATGATGGCCTAGAAAGGATGCCTGACTAGTTCTGTTTATCCTGATGGCTAGTTCAGGATCAGCTTACCATGACCTAACTCCAGCATGCCTTCTTTCTCCATTTTCTTTAAGAGGCGAGAAATAACTTCTCTACTGGAACCCAGATCATCTGCTATGTTTTGGTGAGTGAGAGAAAGGACTTGAGTTTCACTCACAGCTGATTTCTTCTGAAGGTAATCCAGTAGGCGCGCTTCTTTGTTCCCAAAGGTTAAGATGCCTATCACGTGAAGGAGCTCATCATATTTCTGGTTAAATAGCCCAAAGAAAAAGGTATTCCATACCGGGTAGGTTCTTCCATATTCCAGCGCCTTTTCTGCCGGGACTAAGAGAATCTCTGCATCCTCCTCTATGACAGCTTTGACACTACTGGTTTGATGCTGGACGCAAGAAGTAGCAGACATAATGCAGCTTTCGCCCTGGTTAATGTAGTACAGCAAAAGTTCGTTCCCTTCTCCATCTTCTTTGTAGACTTTGACCAGGCCACTTACCACCATAGGGATGTGTTGAACATGTCCTCCTTCTGTGAGAATGATATCTCCTTTCTGGAAGCTATGTACCCCACAGTTAGAGATAATATCCTGCTCAAGGGACTTGATTCTGGATATGCTCGGAAATAATCGTACACTCTCTTCTACTGTCATGAGAATACTTCTTATTAAAGCCTATGGAAGATAGCTAAAATGTCTGTTTCCTGTAAGAAAGTATAATGTGTAAAAAGATTTTAGCTTTTCCTGACACTTGTTTCCTGGAAGAAAAATAAATGAGTGAGCAAGCCATCTCCATTTTTGGGCTTTAAGGTCCATGTGAGTAAAAGGTCTCCTCGAGGGAGGAGGTGGGTTACGAAGCTTATTCCTTTTATTCAATGACTAATACCCAGTTTTTAATTCTGATTTAGGAAGTAGCACAATGTTACTTATTAATCACTGAACCCACCCCTTGCCCCTCCCAATAGGGGAAATCATAGTGCTAAAAGAGAATGGGATTACTTTTTCTTCTTACATTTTCGGATCAGTTTATAGGCCCAATCATAATGGCTGGAAGTAGCACTAATGAGGTAAGCCCCCAAAGAGGTGGATCCAGTCCATGGATAAAGCTTTTTAGTGAATAGCTCCTCTTGGCTATGGCGAGAGATAATAAGTTGGATTTCAGTATGAGAAACTTTCAGTTTAGTTCTAATTTTTGGCAGAGGTGTGTTGCTATAGGTTTGCTGGATGGTCTTGTTTAAATCAGATGTCGTACGCCAAGTGTAGCCTTTGGCAGGGATATCCGGTTTTCTTCCTGCCATTCCCTCCTCATACCAGTCCAGGAATAACAGATGCCAATGGTGAAGATGACCCAATACATCTCGAATGTTTCTGTTGAGCGTTCCTTCAGGAAATTCTCTCTCCTGTTCTTCTTCAGACTAAGAAGTTATCAGAGACATGAGTTTCTGATAATTCGCCTCACTGAGATGTAGAAGTTCTTCTTTGGTTTTAGGTTTAGGCATTATACTTCATGCAAGAAGGTTAAATCTCAACAACATATGAGCTGATACAGAGTATTTTTGAATCCTCATTAGCAGGACCTGTAGGAAATTTTACTTCCATTCCTTAAACTAAGAAGAAGTTTTTTGTAATCAACGGTACGAGGATTATGATTAGGAGGGAAAATATTTCAACCTTTTTGTAAAATCTATTATTGACTTTGAGAGATTATACGTCCCATATAAACTTTACTAGCTTGGGGTTTAAACCCCAAGCTAGTAAGGTTTAAAGACAGGTGAGGGGACGCTTAAATCTTTCATAGATTTTATCTGCCATTAATCAAGCTAAGATGAACTACTCGCAAATGTATGCTGCCAGCCAGCAGAATCCGGAGGCTTTCTGGATGGAACAGGCTAAACAAATTTCATGGTTTACTGAGCCTGATCAGGCCTTAAGTCAGGAGGACGGACTTTACAGATGGTACAAAGGAGGTAAGTTGAATACCTCCTATCTGGCAGTAGATTATCATGTGGAGAATGGGCGTGGGGATCAGTTAGCCCTAATTTATG
>JBCDBC010000664.1:0-3998 GCA_039184535.1 Bacteroidota bacterium
AGGGATCAATGCCCAGGGTTTCTGCCATACTCTCCACGAAAAGCTTGTTATGCTTATCTATGTCTTTTTCAGGATTAAGGGAACGGGTGGCGGAAATGGATCGGGTAGCCATAGGAGAGTCCTTCTTAATGGACTTCCCGTGCTTACCGTAGAAATAGGCCGTCTCAGAAGCGGCCAAATCGAGTAACTGTTCTCTGTTCATGATTGGGCTGTGTGTGTTTAGTTCAAGATATTAAAGCATGGCTGATTAGCCAAATTACGGGTAGGCAACTCTTTGGTTAATGGTAAAAAACTACAAATGGTACCGAAAAAGCCTGGAATTTTTGCATTCCAGGCTTAGCATAAACAAATGAAAACCAAAAACATCTGTTCTTTACTTCCTAAGGAAGTAACTTAAACCTCTTCACTAATCGTCCCGTCATAACCTTAAAAAAACCAGCTTCTAATAGTAATTCTCCATCTTCATTAGGGAACGAGAGGTCCCTTTGAGGATTTATTGTAAAGCTGAACCGTTGGGTTTCACCAGCTTCTATTTCTTTTTTCTCAAAAAACTTCAATTGCTTCAAGGGTCGGGTAATACTTCCCACCTCATCTTGAATATACCACAAAACTGCCTCTTTCCCCTTACGATCTCCAGTGTTTTTTACGTCCACTGTAACAGTAAGTTCTCCGGATTTTCTCAGGAGAGAATCACTTATCTCCAGATTGCTATACTCAAACTCAGTATAAGAGAGGCCATGGCCAAAACTTTCCATGATGGTTCTTTCATCTGAGAGGCCGGCAAAGTGATTCTTGTCCATCAGTTTATGGTCATAGGTATAAAAATGGCCGTCCGCCACTGGA
This sequence comes from Bacteroidota bacterium, assembly GCA_039184535.1. Lineage (GTDB taxonomy): Bacteria > Bacteroidota > Bacteroidia > J057 > J057 > JBCBKZ01. The sequence goes on from JBCDBC010000664.1 coordinate 844, forward strand.
TAAGAAAAAGGAAGCTTCCCGCTCGGGTTTACCTTCCCGCTTAACACCTCTGCAATGGCTTCGGCCCCTTCAAAGCCTGGTAAGCCTGCCCATAGCACTGCATCACAGCCTCTGTATACTTTGCTGATTCCGCGAGGTCTGCCAGCTATCATGACCAGAATAACGGGCAAGCCTGTTTGCTGTGCCTGCCTGATCAGGTCCTGCTGAGATTCAGGTAACTCGTGGTCATAAATATTACCTGAGCCCTCTGAGTAGGGAAATTCTCCTGCACAAATCACAATGGCATCGGCTCCAGCCGAAGCTCTCAGTATGGTCTCGTCATCAGCATACTCTATTCTGGAAGAGGGGAAATGCTCCCTCATAGCAGAAAATACCGTATGCATATTCTCAGGGAAGATATTCTCCTCATTAGGAATCCATCTTAAGGTCCAACCTCCACCAAGTACACGCTTGGCATTGGCTGTGGGTCCCGCTACTACCAGTTTCTTAATAGAAGAAGGATTCAGGGGTAGCGCTCCTTCATTTCTCATTAAGACCATAGACTCTCTGGCGGCTTCTCTAGCCATCTTCATATGCTCCTCTGTTTTGATTTTATCGAAGCGATCATTTCTGGGATAGGGTCTTTCGAAGAGACCCAGCTCAAACTTCAGACGCAGCATACGAGACACAGATAAGTCTATCCGTTCTATCGGAATACGTCCTTCTCTCACCAGTTCCACAACATGATCAGCAAAGTCTGTGGTGTAGGGTGTCATAGAGACATCCAGGCCAGCCATAAGTGCGAGGTAGGCCGCTTCTTTTTCTGTTTCAGCTACTCTATGTGTTTTCCATAGACGAATCACATCTTCCCAGTCTGATACGACTAAACCTTTAAAGCCCAGCTGGTCCCTTAGGATCTTGGTCAACAGCTTATGAGAAGCATGTACGGGTACACCATTTATCTCTCCCCCATTGATCATGAAGGTCATTACTCCTGCATCTACAGCTGCCTGAAAGGGAGGAAGAAATACTTCTTGTAAGTACTGATCCGAGATTTGGGAAGGCGCTCTATCCCAACCCGATTTAGGTTCTGAATAGCCTAAAAAATGCTTAGCAGTAGCAGCTTGTTTTTGAGGAAGAATAGCTTCATTTGACTGCAGGGCTTTTATATAAGAGGTACCCATAACTGAGCACAAATAGGTATCCTCTCCATAGGTCTCATAGAATCTTGGAAAGCGAGGTTCCCTCCCCACATCTAATACAGGGGCAAAGTTCCAGTGGTGTCCCAGGTCTACGGATTCTATACTGGTAACTACAGCATCATCCCTAGCAAACTGCGGCTGGAAAGTAGCACCAATGTTAATGCTATGTGGAAATATGGTGCTGTTATCTACATAGTTAGCTCCATGCATGTGGTCCATACCATAAATGATTGGGATCCCATGCCTGTTATGTCTAAGGTTTATTCTCTGGATAGCCGAGGAGTATGCATACCATACTTCCGGACTAACTGCAATACCGTTAAGGAAGGTTCCGATGTGGTGGTCCTTAATGAGTCTCACCATCTTAGCGGTGTCTAATGAAAAAGCATCCCCGGGACTTCCATCCTCTGTTCTGATGGAATAATCTAGTAAAGCGGAGTGTGTGATTTGGGTGAGCTGACCAGCTTTCTCTTCAAGGGTCATTTCCTTCAGGAGGTCTCTGATCTTTTTTTCTACTTCCTCATTACTACTCATCTCCTTTTTCATGTATGCCTTTGAGATCTTGGCATCATATTGAGAGAATCCCCCGAGCGGAAATAGAATGAGGATACCTATAATTATGCGAATGGTAAGTCTGGTCATGAGTCGATGTGTGTAGTAGTACAAAGAACTAAATTAGGAAAATTTTGGAGAAAGATAGTGTAGCCTAAAAACAAATTTCTCAGTCAGTAATTCCCAGGTGGAATCTTACTGACTGAGAAAGTGATACATCTCTTTTCTTTCAGCTACTACAATCTGGTGTTTACCACATTATTCATGGATGATCCGAAGGTGTAGCTCACTCCTATGGCCATGTAGGCTTCATAATCTGTAGCTAGCTGTCTTTGTGAAAGAAGTACATCTTCCAGGCTGGCATCCCCCTTAGGTAGGGCCGACTGATCTCTAATCAGATCCATACTGGCAGCCAGGTTTACTGCGAGTCCTTTATATACCCTCAGGTTAAGGTTGCTGTTAAATTCCACCCTGTTTTTAGTAAAGTCCTGAAAGAAGTTTCTTCCTTCTAGGCCTGCAAACACAGATCCCCAAGGTTGTCTGATTCTCACCGCTAACTCTAAGGCATGGCTCCAAAGTAACTCTTCATCCTGTTCATAGATGGTGGTCTCATAATACTCTCTGTAACTGGGGCCTACTCTATATGCCAGCGTAACCTCCCTGCGAGCTACATCTGCGTATGGGAATAAGCTGTATTCTACAGCCGGAGAGGCGTAGACGTTCATTCTGATGTTATTGAAGGTAGTAGAATTCACCCCCGTGTACACGCCATATGACCAGTGGGAAGTAAGACTTTTAGCCAAAGAAGCGTAGGCACCATTCCTGTGTACCTTACTGGTAATTTCATCCTCATCATTCTGGATGGTACGAGTATTTTGATTAAGATAAATCCCTGTCCTTACTCTAAGATCTTCTGTAACCCTATTTACATTCACCCCTCCTCTTACATTAAATGAGCTTTGGGTAGACTGGGTACGGAAATTTCCACCTCCGTTTACCTTAAATACCCATGCATCCCAAGGGTCCGTTACTTCTTCCCTTTCTTCCTGTGAATTAGCTTCAGCCGCTATGTCCAGATTGATTTCATCTACCATGGAGGTTTGGGCTAAGAAACTCACCAGACCTAACTCAAACATTCGAGTATAGCCTGACCTGAAATTATCACTGGATTCTGCCGGCTGTGCCTGGTATACCAAGCTATAGTTAGTTCCCTCAAAATCAGATTTACCTATAAAGTCCAACTGGACCCTAGCGGCACCAGTACCAGTGGTTTGTCTGGTAACCAAAATGTGCAGGTCAGATAGTTGAGGATCTCTCACATAGTTTACATAGTTGACATTTTGCCTCATGAAGGTCATGTCACATATGCCACAATCGATAAAAACGTCCAGGGATTCTTTGTTTTGCTGGGCTGATAGCAAA
>JBCDBC010000665.1:0-3992 GCA_039184535.1 Bacteroidota bacterium
GCCCGTCTCCTAGTCATTAAATTTTACTAGCTAGGGGTTTAAACCCCTAGCTAGTAAAATTTAATGACTAGGAGACGGGCGATCATATAATCAATCATGGTCAATATTAGGAAACTACCGCAACCACTTTGTTTTGCTCCTATGGAGCAATTAGGTGTTTACTGAAACGGATGGGCTAATGGTGTGGGGCTCCGATGGAGCCATCCGGAGCAGCGTTTTTTCCTAAAACCATGGAGCCATAAAAAACTAAGTGTTGTTTCTAAACCCCAAAAGAGATTTTACAAACTCCTGTTTGTAAAAAGTATAGTTGCGGACTCCTGTCCGTATACAGCCAAAAAAAGAAAACCCACCATGGAAATGGTGGGCTTTTCATATATCTAGGTAGAGACGCCATACATGGCGTCTCTACAGGTGTTTTTCTATATCCTACAAATGGATCACTTCTCCATAAGCAGCGGCTGCTGCTTCCATGACAGCTTCTGACATGGTAGGATGGGGGTGTACTGCTTTGATGATCTCATGTCCGGTAGTTTCCAGTTTACGGGCCACTACTACTTCTGCGATCATATCAGTAACACCAGCGCCTATCATATGAGCACCGAGAAATTCTCCATACTTGGCATCGAAGATTACTTTTACGAAGCCATCCTTCTTTCCACCTGCTTTAGCCTTACCGGAAGCGGTGAATGGGAATTTCCCTACTTTTAGCTCATATCCAGCATCCTTTGCCTGCTGCTCTGTCATCCCTACTGATGCTACTTCAGGCATGGTGTAGGTACAGCTAGGAATGTTTCCATAGTCCAGAGGCTCTATGTCCATCCCTGCCATTTTCTCCACACAAATGATCCCTTCATGCGAAGCTACGTGGGCAAGTGCAGGTCCAGGCGTCATATCCCCGATGGCGTAGATTCCAGGTATGTTGGTCTGGTAGAATTCATCTACTACTACCTTCCCTCTGTCTAGCTGGATCCCCAGGTCTTCTATTCCCAGGTTTTCTATGTTGGCCACAATTCCCACAGCTGACATTAGGATGTCGGCTGAAAGCTTCTCTTCTCCCTTGGCAGTTTTGAGGGTAGCTGTAACTCCATCATTCAGGGTATCTACATGCGTAACCTCAGAACCAGTTTTGATCTTCACGCCCTTCTTCTTGAAGATACGTCCCATTTGGGTGGAGACTTCTTTATCCTCACGAGGCAGAACTGAATCCAGGTATTCTACCACAGTTACTTCAGTTCCCATGGTATTGTAGAAATAGGCGAACTCCATTCCGATGGCACCAGAACCTACGATGATCATGGACTTAGGTTGTTTCTCCAGTACCATGGCTTTCCTATACCCAATGATTTTCTCATTGTCTATAGGCATGGAAGGAAGGCTACGTGAGCGTGCACCGGTAGCTAGTATGATGTTCTTGGCCTCATAGGTTTCTGAGCTACCATCAGCAGCCGTTACTACTACCTTCTTATCCTTGGTAACCTTACCAGCTCCCATGAGAGCATCTATTTTATTCTTACGGAAAAGGAAGTTGATCCCCTTACTCATATCAGAAGCTACTCCTCTACTTCTGGCGATTACTTCAGCAAACTCATGATGAGCTCCTTCTACCGTTATCCCGAAGTCCTTAGCATGCTTAATATAGTCCATCACTTCTGCACTCTTCAACAATGCCTTGGTAGGAATACATCCCCAGTTTAGACAGATTCCGCCTAACTCCTCTTTTTCTACCACAGCAGTTTTCATCCCTAGCTGAGAAGCACGAATAGCAGCAACGTATCCACCGGGTCCACTCCCGATAACAATTAAATCATATGATTTGGCCATAAATTCTTCTTATATAGTCTGTGTATTGCAGCGCAAAGTTAGTAAAATATGTGAATGAGAAAGACTTGAAAGGAGGAAGTTTACGCTTAAATTCTCAGGAAGAAAAAATGCTTGTTAAGCTCTCCTCTCGCAATCATAATACGGTTTTCATTCTGGCAAGTTTTAAGTGATGAAAGCATACCGATTTCGTCATTTTGCTAAAATCTTTTGCAATTATGATAGAAAGAATCGTAATATTCACCTACCTTTGGCAGTCAAACAGGGAATAAAGGATATGCTCACCCATCTATATATCCGTAACTATGCATTATTCGCAGAAACGGAGATCTCTTTTCCAGCAGGCCTAAACATACTCACAGGAGAAACCGGTGCCGGTAAGTCTTTGTTAGTAGGTGCGCTTGGCCTCATCATGGGGAAACGAGCAGATAATTCTGTCATCTTTTACACAGAAGAAAAATGTGTGGTAGAAGCTGAGTTCTCTCATCTATCAGAGGAGGTGAAGCAAAGACTGGAAGAGCAGGATGAGTTTGATCTAGAAGATGATCTTCTGACCATCAGACGAGAAATCAGACCTAACGGAAAGTCCAGAGCCTTTATCAATGACACCCCTGTTTCACTTTCTATTCTCAAAGAAACATCCGCCCATCTCTTAGACCTCCATGGTCAGCATGAGAATCAAACCCTGTTGTCAGGCGATAAGCAGCTCAACTTATTGGATACCTACGCAGGTACGCTGGACATGGTAAGCGAGTTTGAGGCTTCCTGGAAAGAGTTCCTGGCAATCCAAAAGGAGCGGGATGGTCTTCTTAAACAAGAACAGCAAGCCAAAGAGCAGCAGGAGTACTTCCAGTTCCAGCTTCAGGAATTCACGGCAGCTAACCTAAAAGAAGGAGAAGAGGAAGAACTCGAGCAGGAACTCAACTTGTTACAAAACGCCGAAGAAATCAGAGGGGCATTAGCAGGAGGCGTAACCCAGTTGTACGAACAGGATCAGTCGGTATATCAGCAATTAAGTGTGTTGTTGGAACCCCTCCAGAAGGTATCAGATGTGCATCAGCAGGTAAAAGAGGAGGTGGAGAAATTACTGGAAGCCCAGAATACCATCAAAGAATCTGCTTTCCAGTTGCAGCATATGCTGGATACCATGGATTCAGAAGAGGGGAGAATGACGGAGATAGAAGAAAGGCTGGCTACTTACCACAATCTGAAGCTTAAGTATAAGCTGGCAAGTGGAGATGAATTATTAGAGAAACTAAATGAGTTTCAGGCGAAGGTAGAAGCCTTTGAATCTATAGAAGAAAGGGTAGCAGAATTGACTGCCAAGCTTTCAGAACAGGAGAAGATCGTCATACAGAAAGGCCTGGCCCTGGAAGAAAAGAGACTAGCTGCCAAACCTTATTTAGAGGAGATGGTAGAGAATATCCTGAAGGAAGTGGGTTTCACCAAGGCGAAGTTTGACATTGCCTTCCAGCGGATGCAAAAGCCTGAGGGAAGCCTCACCATAGAAGGAGAGCCAATTCAGCCTGACAAGAGTGGTCTGAACAAGTGCATCTTCATGATCCAGTCTAATCCTGGTGTGCCTCCGGGACCTTTATCAGAGATAGCTTCAGGTGGGGAAATCTCCAGAGTAATGCTGGCCATTAAAGCTACGTTAGCAGAAAAATCAGAGTTTCCGGTCATGATCTTTGATGAGATAGATACCGGGATCAGCGGAGAAATAGCCCAAAAGGTAGGAAAGGTCATGCGCCATCTATCAGAGAAATTCCAAATCCTGTCGATCACCCACCTTCCCCAAATAGCAGCCAAAGGCCATCAGCACTACAAAATCTATAAAGAGGTTAAGGACACCATTACCATCTCCTCCGTCCGTATGCTCAACCACAACGAAAGGGTAGGGGAAGTGGCTATGATGCTCAGCGGTCATGAACCTTCAGAGTCTGCCATCAGAAACGCAGAGGAATTGATTTCAGCCGGATGATATAATCGTGCGATGGAGTAGGGGCGAAAAATCTTTCGCCCTTGTTGTGTGCTACCGTAATCCTTCAACCTTTTCTCCCCTCAAGTAATTTCAAAAAGGGGTTGCCCAGCAAATAAACAGAAAGTATATTTGCACCACTTTGCACTGAAGCATCAGTGTAGGGGCTCATAGCTCAGCTGGTTAGAGCACCTGA
>JBCDBC010000666.1:0-3990 GCA_039184535.1 Bacteroidota bacterium
AATAGCGTCATCCCTATAGAGAATATTAAAATGTACATCCCAGAATACGTTTTGGATGTCGCCAATTGACTATCAGACAATTATCATATATCTCATGGGTGTTTATCCAACAGAATATTGCGGGAAGGCCGTTCCTCCACGGGTTGTGGGGGGATAGAGGCGATGCATTGGAGGGACAATGCATTTTTGCTTACTTTTTTTGCTAAGGAAAAAAGTAAGTCTCGCTGAAGGCGACGAAGCACTTATTAAAAAGTAGCTTTGAATAAAATCAGAGATCACTACAAAACATATTTCCGGTTTCCCAATTCTTCAAAACCTATCATAGTCCCCTAATCCCAGGCTAGGAGAGTTAATACAATGTATATATATTTCGAAAAATAGGATTACCGTTTATGTTTAGGGCACTCAGGATTATTCTTCTCCTGGCTTCTTTCTGCCCTGTCATTCTTGCCTTTAACCAAAATACCTTTGGGAATGAGTGGTTCAATGCTCAGTCAGCTCAACCTTGGGTAAAAATGCTAGTGGAAAATAATGGTATCTATCGGATTTATCCGCAAGATCTCCCCCAACCAGATAATTTTTCACATCTTTCTCATAGCGGCTTAAAGATTTACCATAGAGGGCAAGAAATACCCATCTACGTAAAGGCTTCAGGAAACACATGGTCTTACCTGGAATTTGTAGGTAAGAGGAATGATGGCGTAGATGATGAAAGTCTCTTTGACCAATCGGAAAACCAGGCAACTCCCTACAAGAGCCTTTTCACAGACCAATCTGCCTATTTCTTAAGTTGGTCAGAGACTCCCGGAAAACGCTACATTCAGTATTTTGATCCCATTTACAGTGGAAAGGAGTCTGAACCCTATGTCTATACAGAAAAGGAGGTGGCTACAGACTTTTCTACCTATGTAGCAGGAGGCGGGGGTCCTTATAGTACCGCATTCAGCCTGAACAGTAGCTATGTGGAAGGGGAAGGATATCACTTGGGAGGATTTTCAAGGAACAATCCACTGGAGTTCAGTGTAACGCTCCCCGGAATTATCCCTAATGATACTGCAGATTTCTTCCTTGATTTTGGGACTTTCGGTGCTTCTCAAACCAGACATATCATCCGGGTAGAAGAACTCCTCCCAGACTACGCGAGAATACTGGATACCATATGGAATCCCCAGGATATCTACTTGGCTTCCTTTGAGAAGAAAATACGCGTCCCTACCTCCTCTGTTCATACTTATAGGTTACGAGCATTCAACGAACCTAGTGATGACCAGAGCCTACGCTGGTTTAATATTCACTACCCTCACCAGCTAGATTTAAATGGAGAAGGGAAAATAGCCATTTCCAGGTGGGCAAACACTACGGATGCCTTTCTTAGACTAACTAATTTTGGGAACTCTAATGAAATCCATGCCTACTATGATCAGGAACCTATCATGGCCCTGGGAATGGTTAGCCAAAACACAGCAAGGATCAACCTTCCAGGAACCCAACATAAACAAGGAATATGGATAGCAGGTAATGAGGCGGTACTTTCACCAGAATTTAAGGATGTATCTTTCTCCGGCCTTTGCTCTAACGCCACTGAAGCTGACATTCTCATCATTACCCATCCTTCCCTCCTTTCTTCTGCCTCTGCCTACAAGGCTTACAGGGAATTACAGGGATACTCTACCTTCCTGGCCACCACAGAAGATATCTATGATGAGTTTGGGTATGGGAGTAAGACCCCTCAGGCCATCAAGAGATTTTGCGCCTGCGCCAGAAAAAACTGGAACCAGTCCCCTGATCACGTAGTCCTATGGGGAAAAGCCTTTCAGCAGGAAAGAGATCATGCCCAGGACCTGGTCCCTTCTTACGGCTATCCCGCCAGCGACTGGTTGCTGGTCATGGAAGACCAGCATACCATCCCTAAAATGGCCATAGGGAGAATACCCGTAAGCACGAATGAGGAAGGCATGAATTACCTCTCTAAAATTCAGCTTTATGAAATTCAGGTAGAAGACCAAAAGATGAAAAAGGGGGTCTTGATAGGTGGAGGGATTACCTCTCAGGAGCAGGAACAGATAGAAGAGGCGCTGGGCAGGTACACGGATTACTTCATAGATTCTGAAAGTGAAGGGCCTTTCTTCCATAAAGTAGATGCGTCCTTCTCTTCAGACAGCAATTATCACCAGACCATCTCTGACGGAGTAGGATGGATTCATTTCATGGGTCACCCACTCCAGAATGCGGAAGACATAGAACTATTTGAAGCCTCTGCCTACCAGAATGATTCTCACTATCCCTTCATTTTTGCTATGGGAGATGAAAGGGGCGAATTCACTGCAGAACTGGCCTTCGGAGAAAAATGGATCATAGAAGATGGGAAAGGAGCTATCGCCTATCTGGGAGCATCAGCCATAGGATTTCTTTCTCAGCAAGAGGCTTACGGAGACCGAGTCTATGATAATCTGTTTTTTAAGCACAATGGATCCATAGGAACTATTCTCAAAGAATCGGTTAGAGATATCATTATGGATCATACTCTGTTCTCTTACAGAAATCAGGCTATACAGTTTAATCTTCTAGGAGATCCTTTGCTGGATTTACACATAGCGGCTGACATTACCACCAGTTTGGATGAGACAAATGAACTGCTCTATGATGTAAAGATTTACCCAAATCCAGCTAGTCAGCAGTTTACCCTTGATTATCAGTTACCATCTCGTGCGAGAGAACTTCACGTGCGTGTAATCAACATGCTGGGAATAGAAGTATCCAGAACCACCATTCATAGCCCAGCCGGACAAGCAAATATTCAGCTAGATACCCATTCCAGTTTTCTTATGAGAAAAGGAAAAATGAGACAATCAGGTCAGTCCTACTTTTTGGATATCCTAATCACGGATTTTTAGGAGAGGCGCAAATCTCCATAGATGTCGTCATGTAGGAGTACTTAACGTACTCACGCCATGTCCCGGTCCAGCCGGGACTCTTTTTATTTTCGGGAATTGCTGACAAAGGCCACATGCTTACTGTCAAGTGACCAGGAAGGTACATTGATGGTTCCTTGCCCACCATAGAGATAAGCTATGGTTCTTGGGGCTCCTCCGTCTAATGGCATCAGCTTGAGACTTACCCGCTGATAAAAGGGATGAGCATTCAGTGGAATATCAGCTGGATAGGCCAGATATACCATCCACTTCCCATCAGGGGAAATGTGTGGAAACCAATTATTTGTTTCTTCGAAGGTGAGTTGCTCACGCGCTGAACCATCAGGCTTCATACGCCAGATTTGCATGCTGCCTGAATGGCTCCCATTGTAATAGATATATTCTCCAGCAGGATCATACTCACATCCGTCTACATGCTCTCCTTCGGATATATCCGTCAGTTGCTCCTCCTCTCCTCCATGAATGGACTTCCTGAAAATGTTATATCGTTCGTCCCCTTCTCTTTTGGCTACATAGATGACGGATTCATTATCCGGGCTCCATCCATGCCAGTAGGAGGGCGTATGTTCCGTAACCAGTGTGGGTTCTCCCCCTTCTAAGGGCAGCACATACACGGTAGATCCCCCGGAAGGCATATTCTCTCTGTGATGGCTGATAGCCAAAAGCTTTCCATCAAATGAGATCCCGTGGTCATTGTTATTTCTATCTGCCAATCCTGTGTCTAGCTGTTGAGGCTCACCTCCGTCCAGAGAGATAGTATAAATATGGCCATCTTGATTATATAGTAGCTTCTCCCCATCCGGCATCCAATTGGGGGCCTCCAGCTTTCCTCTATGTTCATGGATGATCTTCCTTTCTCCTGTGAGAACATTGATGGTTTCCAGTCGTGAATCCAGAAAGCCATCCTCATAGGCATCATAGCCATTTTGTACCGGCTGGTCTATGCGTACGTTCCAGGCTTTAGCCCTAGTCGGTTTATCCCCAAGAGCATAAATATATAGCCCAATAAGCACCTCTTCTTCAAGTTCAGGGATCACAAACGAATAGATCGGAAGAG
>JBCDBC010000667.1:0-3987 GCA_039184535.1 Bacteroidota bacterium
AAGAATTTGTAAGAGCTGGCCATAATGACCTGGAAAAGGTAAAGCTCATGTTGAAAGAACGGCCTACCTTAAATTACGCTAGCTGGGATTGGGGAAACGGTGATTTTGAAACCGCACTGGAAGGTGCCAGCCACCTAGGGAGAAAGGAAATAGCTAACTACCTCATTCAACAGGGGGCAAGACCCAGTATCTTTACGTTAGCTATGTTAGGAAGAAAAGATCTGGTAGTTCCTCTCATAGAAGCTTATCCCTCTCTCCTAAGTTCTAAAGGGGCACACGGTTTTACCCTTCTACATCATGCAAGAGTAGGAAACGCCCGCGAGCTGGCAGATTGGCTGATGAAACAAGGATTGAGGGAGACGAATATGGGGTTGTGATTGGGAGTATTTCACAAACTGTGGCGGGGTTAGGGTGATTGAATCATTCCTGGTATTACAAAGTTTTCTATTTTTCGAATATCTTTTTTGGATTGGGACCCAGCTCAAAGTTTGTAGCTCAAATTATTCCTTCTTCTTTTAGTTCTTCTACAAAATCATCCAATGGGATAAATTCACCCTCCTTAAGTCTGTCTTCAGAAATGGCCACATCAAAGAAGTCCTCCAGTAATTCTTCATAGCGCTCAATATCTATCTGCACTGCTACAGGCTTCCCTTCTTTGCCCATTACGAGGTAAACTCCTTCCAGCTCTTCCACAACGCTCGGCTGTCTTTCTTCCTTTGTTTTTCCCATGACTATACAGTTTCTACCTTAATATACGATAAGAAAGTGAATGTGGTAGTAATTTGACCCTACTAATCTTATTGAATATCATTTGGATTCTTTCAAATAGAATCCCAGTAGATTACTAAAACTAGCAACAAAGTATAGATTAATCTTCCCCAACCACCAACATCGTATCATCCTCATATTGGACTCTTAACTTTTCCAGTTTCTCTTTTAGCTGAGGAATAAGTTCTTGATAAGCAGGATCATCATAGACTGAGTTTACTTCCGTTGGATCTTTCTCCAGGTCAAATAGCTCCCATTCATCCAGCTCATAGAAGTAGATGAGCTTATGGGTTTTGGTTCTGACGCCATAATGCTTATTCACCATGTGTACGGCAGGGAACTCGTGGTAATGGAAGTAAATAGCATCACGCCAATCAATTTCATCACCTGTAAGCATAGACTTAAAACTGTTCCCTTGCATATCTGCGGGAATGTCTACACCTGCAATGTCAAGGAAGGTCTCTGCAAAATCCAGGTTCTGCACCAACGCTTCATTCACACTTCCTGCCTGAATCTGTCCAGGCCATCTTACCATGAGCGGCATATGGAGAGATTCCTCATACATCCATCTCTTATCATACCAACCATGCTCTCCCAGATAAAAACCCTGGTCTGAAGAATAAATTACAATGGTATTATCTGCCAATCCACTTTCGTCCAGGTAATCCAATATCCTACCCACATTATCATCTACGCTGGCAATACACCTCAGATAATTTTTGATATAGCGCTGATACTTCCACTTAACCAACTCGTCGCCGGAGAGATTCGCTTCTTTGAAGGCCTCGTTTTCTGTCTTAAATGCAGCATCCCATGCAGCCTGCTGAGCTTCCGTCATACGGTTGTAGTTGGCTATACCGGCTCGTTTCAACCAACCAGTGGAATTCACAGAATCCGCCTCTACTCTCAGGTCATAGAATAAATCCATGTGATCCCGTATGGTCATCTCTTGCTGGGAGGCGGCAGAGCTTCTGTTGGCATAGTCATCAAAGAGGGTGGAAGGCTCAGTAATCTCCACATCATCATACATATCCAGATGATCAGGCCCGGGCGACCACTCCCTATGTGGAGCCTTGTGCTGACTCATCAGAAGGAAAGGCTTCTCGGGATCTCTTCCGCTCTTCAGCCAGTCCAGAGAAAGATCCGTAATGATATTGGTTACGTAGCCTTCTATTTGTTCCCTTCCGTCAGGCGTTCTGAAGTGGGGATTGTAGTAGTGCCCTTGTCCGGGGAGCACTCTCCAATAGTCAAAACCGGTTGGTTGGCTCTTAAGGTGCCACTTCCCTATCATGGCGGTTTGGTAGCCCGCAGCTTGAAGCAGCTTGGGGAAGGTCTGCTGTGTACTGTCGAAGGGAAGGGCATTATCCAAGACACCGTTTAAGTGGCTGTGTTTGCCTGTGAGAATGACCGCACGGCTAGGTGCACAAATGGAATTGGTTACCATGGCATGCCTGAAGAGCATCCCTTCATTGGCTATTCTGTCCAGATTGGGGGTCTGATTGATATAAGATCCATAAGCAGAAATAGCTTGTAAGGCATGATCATCTGTGAAGATGAAGAGAATATTAGGAGGGGTAGTTCCCTTTTCTACAGGTTGGCAGGCAGCAATCATTACTAAGCTAGCCAGAAACAGTATGCTGGTTTTCAAGAGGGTTTTCACAGTGATAATGGGTTGATGTCGTTTGTTAAGGAGAAGATAGCAGATTCTCAGCAGAATTCCACTTCGTTGGACAGGAGTCCAACTCTTGGGGTTGAACAAGCAGGAGCTTGTTCAATTAACCTTCATATCAGGTTGGCCACCAAATTTAGTTTTACCTTTCTCTGCAGGCTGGTTTGTAAACTTGATCTCAAGAACTTTATTCAAATCACTTTAGATTAATCTATAGACTCTATTCTTTAAAAGTTAAAATCTATAGCCAACTATCAAAAAATTCCTCTTCGACCTTACCCTAAGGTTTGCATCAAAATCAGTACTAGAAGCGGAAGTTATCCCAAAACCATTTCCAGATTCATGCCTAATCTCCATAAACCAATTCCTAACCTTTATCCCGGCTCCTGCGAATATCCCCTGTTCATATTCCCTGATTTTCCCAATTAGGTCTTCACTAGTGGTGGCAGTATCTTCTATGAGGAGTTCATTGGTGTTACCAATGGCAAATCCATTTGATATTCCTCCATTTAGAAATAGGGGTAGCTTCTTGAGAGGCAGATTAACCCTTATGGCTGTGTTCAGTTTTAAATATGAGTATTTGAACCGATAGGTAACTTGATCAAGTGTTGGCCTTGGTTCTGAAAAACTTATGTCAAAAGTAGTAAAGGTCAACTCATTTTGTAGAGAGAGGGTCTTTCTCCTTCTAGGCATAAAAATTTCTAAGGAAACCCCAATCATTGGATCATAAGAAGTTCCAAAATCTATGTCCCTTAAATATCTCAGACCTCCTGCGTTTACAAAATAGCTTCCTATAAAGTTCAGCCTAGTTGAAGAAATACCTGTGAAGACAGCTGTTTCTGTAGTTATTGATTCCTCCTTTTCTTCATAAGACAAAGCGCCAGGTCTGCATTTGTTATAGGTTCTAAAAAGTGAAACCAAGCCTTTAGTCGAATAACTTATTCTAGCAAGCTCATCTTTAATTTTATCACAATCATTTAGGTAAAGGGTAATTTGCCCCAAAAAGGTTCTATTCTCACGCATGACGGGCTCACCATCCTTGTAGGAAAAGTACTTCTTGTATAGGAGGAGCTCGAACTGATCATCCTTCTTAATGTAAAAGTTCTCTGCTCTTCCTTGCGGCTTTAGATACAATAACCATTTTTCTCCCATTACCAGGGCGCGTAAAAAGCCACTAACTCTCTCGAGATTTTCAGCTATCTCATAGTCTAGCGTGTTTACATTCCTTGAACTAATTTCAATATCCACTTCTCCACTAAAGTAGTGTTCCTGATTTACCTGAAATCCCAGGATGTCAGACGTGCTGTATACCTCCGCCTCACTTCCTAACTCCTTTATGAAGCGTATAGAATTGGGAGAATAACTCCAGTTTCTATAGTCAATATATCCTTCAACCGTATCCTTAGCCAGAGTAATGACATACCCTGGTTGATAATTTTTTTGTGAGAATACTGAATGTGGAAGTATAAGCGAGAGAAACAACAAATGCCCAAAAAGAAGTACATTACATCTCAAATTGGATACCTCAGAAATTACATGAAGAGCAAGAA
>JBCDBC010000668.1:0-3984 GCA_039184535.1 Bacteroidota bacterium
ACTTTACTTGAGAAATAAATACGCTGGCTATGTCGAAAGTCTATAAATCAAGTCCCTCTGATTACTGCCGTCTGTGGAATTCTCTTTCTAAAGAATGGAAAGAAATACTGGCTTCTAACTTAGAATTGGAGGACTGTTTTGGTCCCAAAGACCTGGAGTACCTACAGGTAATAGAAGAACTTGATTGTAGCAGCCACCCTATAAAAGACCTTTCTCCACTGGCTTATATGCCCAACCTTAAGAGCCTGGACATTAGCGAGACACTTGTAAAAGATCTCACACCACTGGCCTACCTGGATAACCTTAGAGAATTTCACGCTACCTTTTGTGAATTTGATTACATGACTACCTTTCCTCCTATTCCTAAATTGGAGGTGTTAGATGTGTCATATACCTACATAGACTCCCCCTTTCAGGAAATGATCAGTAGCCTGACTAATCTAAGAGAACTGTACTGTAATTCATGTGGATTGAAGTCCATCCTGGGCGTAACCAAAATGGAGAACCTAAGCATACTATCTGCTTACTTTAATAACATTCCTGAGCATGAATGGGGGATTGTGAGAGAATACGCCCCTGCTTGCCAGATTCTTTCCTAATCTAATCAGGCTTCACTAATCTGAGTAAATTCAGCATCTCCCCACAGGTCTTCTAGCCTGTAGAAGTCTCTGTGATCACGTTGGAAAATGTGAACCACGATAGAGGCATAGTCTATTAGCACCCATTCTCCATGCTGAATCCCTTCTTTACTAATGGGGATCTCTCCCACTTTTTTCATCTCATCCAGTACAGAGTCAGCCAGAGATTGCACATGCCTGTCTGAGGTACCTGTACATATCACGAAATAGTCAGAAACAGCACTTTCTACCTTCCTAAGATCCATTAAAATGATATCCTGCCCTTTGATTTCTTCAAGAGCGTGAATAGCCGTATCACAGAGTGTTCTGGTTTCTACAATCGTCTCTCTCATAGGTGAAATAGCTTACGGGTGTTCAGCGTCTTTGGTTGGGATTTATCCAGGAAGGATTGAGAGAATGGAGGAATAGTAAATAATCGGGATGTGGCGCTGTTACCGTAAGAAGTGAATAAACAGGGTGTATTAATCATATAGTTGTTAAATAGAATGTAAATTGCTTGCGATAAAACTGATGGCGCTATGGGACTTCTTTCTCCCAATATTTACTGGCGCCTTAACCCAATTTAACAAAATATCAGTTTGGCCGCCTTATTTACCGGAAAGAATTTTATCGAACTGACAGAAATAGATTCTACAAATGTAGCTGCCATGGAATTATTGGCTACTGATGTGCCTGAAGGGACAGTCATATGGGCCCACCACCAGACTGCAGGTAAAGGTCAAAGAGGAAATACATGGCAGTCAGAAAAAGGGAAGAACCTATTATTCAGCCTCATCTATTATCCTGACTTCATTCCGCTTAGAGAAGTCTTTTGCCTGTCTAAGGCCATGTGCCTGGGAGTCAGGGCAGCATTAGCACATTTCCTTCCTAAAGAGCTGATTCAGGTAAAGTGGCCCAATGATGTGAGAATCAACCATAAGAAAGTAGCTGGAATCCTGATAGAGAACCATCTTTCTGCGGGCAAACTCAGTGCTTCTATTACAGGAATAGGGCTAAATGTTAACCAGGAAGTGTTTCATGATGAAGTGGCTTCCACTGCCACCTCTATGATGCTTCAATCAAATGCTGCCTTTGACAGAGAAGAAGTACTACAGCACATCCTGGAAGAAATAGAACAAAGATACCTTCGCCTAACAGCTACCGGAAGCAAAGCCATGGACCAGGAATACTACCAACATCTTTACGGCTTCCATGAATGGGTACCTGTGAAAAAGGAGGGAAAAGAAATGCTGGCCAAAATCATAGCCATAGAATCCTCCGGAGATGTGTTAATGGAGATAGAAGGGAAACAGCGTACCTTTGGGCTAAAAGAAATCTCATTCTCTTAGCATGAATGATAAGGAAGCAGCCACCTATATTCTGGCCATAGATGAAGGAAATACCCTTGTGAAAGCAGGGCTTTTCCAAGATAAGCAACTACTCACTTCCATGGCTTTCTCTCCTGATGATCCCCAAAAGCTTATGGATGTGTTGGCAGAGGTGCCTGAATCTATTATTGTACCGACTGGTTGGATCAGAACCGGGAAGCATAAAGCCTGGGAAAAGTGGCTGGAAGAGGGACCTTTTTCTGGGCGTATCCAGCTGAGGAAAATTCATGCCAGCGATCAGCTTCCCATAGTTAATCACTACAAGACCCCCCATACGCTGGGTACAGACAGGATTGTGGGTATCATTGGTGCCAGAGCTAGCTGTCCTGATAGGGCAGTCCTGGTCATAGACATAGGAACAGCTATTACCTATGATGTGATGAATGCTGAAGGAGCCTACTTGGGAGGAGCTATTTCACCCGGACTACAAATGAGGTTTTCTTCCTTACATACACATACTGCCTCCCTTCCGCTAGTAGACAGGGAAGGGGAAAATCCGGTGATAGGCAACACTACCCATACCAGTATACGTTCAGGTGTTGTACATGGCCTTCTGGCAGAGGTGGAAGCTATGACAAACCGCTTTTCAGATGAATTAGGAGAAAGACCAGTGGTATTTCTTACAGGAGGAGATGGAGTACGGTTTGAAAATCAATTAAAAAGCATCAACTTTGTCGACCCTGAACTGGTCCTTAAGGGGATACATTACATCTTACAACATTCATGAAAAAACTGCTTTGTTCTGCGCTGTTGCTGATAATGGGGGGAGCCACGCTCGTAGCCCAGGAGCTGACCATCAGTCCATATTCCAGATATGGGATAGGAGACATACAGGGAAATATCAATGCCAGAAATGCCGCTATGGGCGGAATTAGCATAGCTACTGATAATTATTTCTCTCTAAACAGACAAAACCCCGCCAGCTACGCAGACCTTGTTTATACCACTTTAGATATTTCCGGTTTTGGGCAGTACAGTTCCCTGAGTTCTGATGTAAGCAGTGAAAATCAGGTGACAGCAGGTTTCCAGAACCTGGGTTTGGGATTCTCTTCTAATAGAAATGTGGTGTTGGTGATGGGCTTTGCTCCCTACAGCATAGTGGGATACAATGTGATTAATACTCGTGAGAATGTAGCTATAGGAGATACCACCTTTACTGAGCTGGCAAATTATAGGGGCCAGGGAGGCTTGAACCAAATATATGGAGGAGTAGGAGTAAGACTACTAGAGCGTAAACTAAGAGTAGGAGCTAATTTTGCCTATAACTTCGGAAGAACAGAATATAGTAGTGAAGCTACCCTGAATACTAATTCCACAGCCTTCGTTCCTGCAAGGTTTGATGAGGATATCTTTTTGTCCGGTCCAGCGGCTAGTCTAGGCGTTATGTTCATTGATAGTCTCAAGGGATCAGAGGGAATCTATTTTAGAGTAGGCGCTTCCGTAGATTTTCAGTCTACCTTGAACGGGAATAGACAAACCTTTCTGGTTAATTCCCTGGATCCTACTAGTACACTGAATGATACTCTTAGGGATCAGGAAGGAGATGTTACGCTTCCCCTTAGATTTGGTATAGGAGGCATGATACATAAGCCGGCTAAGTGGTCTCTGGGAGCAGACTTTGTGTATCAGGACTGGTCTGAGTTTACCTACTTTGATGATGATGTAAATCTGGGAGCAGACTGGAGAATCTCTTTTGGGGGTGAGTGGATTCCTAATTTCGAGTCTCCTAAGTATTTCAACAGAATGTCCTACCGCCTCGGAGGATATGTTAAGCAGAGCTATATCGTCTTTGGAGATGAAGCCGTAAATGACGTTGGGGTGACCGTAGGCTTTGCCTTGCCTTCAGCCTTAAAAGCTACTAACCGCTTTGATAGAGGTAGGGCTTCTTCAAGGATAAATATGACGTTTATTCTCGGAAGGCGAGGGAACCTGAATAGCCAACCGTTGGAGGAGTTTTATGCTCGCTTTCAGCTAGGCAT
>JBCDBC010000669.1:0-3984 GCA_039184535.1 Bacteroidota bacterium
CTCCTCCTTGCAGGCTTCCAGATGGTAAAAGCTCAGGCGCCGAGTCTCAATAAGATGATCAAAGAAAGCCTGATTACTGATGATGCCGGTATGAGAATTATCAGTACAAAGGAGTAGGGGGCGTGGCCCACCAATCCCAAAATTAATTTCAGTCTTCATACCCTTGGACTTGAGAGCGTAGGCTTGTGGGTCAAACGATATCCCCTGTAAGGGTTTCAATTGATAAGCAGTTCGTAATGTGTGTTCCTCGTAGTTTATTGTAGAATGGATCGGCTGCTTTAGCTGCCGAAAAGCGTATTACTTGCAAGAGATCCGTGCGGCGACTTATTGACTTTGAAAAAATAATCGTCCCATTTAACTTAAGGGAAAAAGTTAGTTATGTCTCCCTTGCAACTTGTTCTTACCCCAGAAGCGGAAAAAGAGCTTCGTAAAATCAGAGATACTGATCCCTTAGCTTATAAACGAGAAAGGGCTAGTGCGTTACTCCAAATTGCCTCAGGTAAGTCTGGGAATTGGGTGGCTAAGTATGGATTGTTACGCCCTCGTAGAAAACATACTATCTATGACTGGGTAAAGCGATATAAGGAAGAAGGGATTTCAGGTCTGCAGATAAAAGATGGTAGAGGGCGTAATCCCTCTTTTTTCCCCCCGAAGCTGAGCTGAGGTAACTGAAGGACTTCGTCATATGCTAAGTCGAAGTCCTTCTCGCGTTCTTGAAAACGATGATACCAGCAGGTGGACGCTCCAGAGCATCCTTGGACAGATAAAAGGTGAGTTCAAACTAGAAAGTACTTCTGGGGTATTTCGGTTATTAAAACGTATGGGCTTATCCTACTTACGCGCTCGAAGCTATGTACATTCTCCTGATCCGGATTATCATGAAAAGCTAACCCATATTCTCAAATGTGTAAAGCGCTGTAAAGAAAGTAATGGGACTCAGATTCTGTTATTCCTGGATGAGTTTACCTATTACAATCATGCCTCACTGGCTAAAGCATGGGTACCAAAGACCCAACAACCTCTAGCCCGTAGAGCCATTGGGAAAACCAGGCAATGGAGAATCGTAGCAGCGATGGACTGTTTTAGTGCTGAAGTGGTAGCCTTACAGCGTTACAAGATTACCGTTCCAACCTTTATTGAACTTTTAAAACTACTCCCACAACGATTCCCATTAGCCCAAACTATTTATCTGGTTATTGACAACTGGCCAGTACACTTTCATCCTGATGTCTTATTTGCCTTGGAGAAGCAGAACTCACCATTTGAGTTCAATCAACCCCTCTCTTGGCAGAGTATCAATCCCAAGAAAAAGTATAGAGACCTTAATTTACCCATTCAATTCCTA
Organism: Bacteroidota bacterium; assembly: GCA_039184535.1. Classification (GTDB taxonomy): domain Bacteria; phylum Bacteroidota; class Bacteroidia; order J057; family J057; genus JBCBKZ01. Next base: position 1,346 of record JBCDBC010000669.1, read on the forward strand.
CCCCTACCCACCTATGCCTCGTGGCTGAACCCAATTGAAAAACTATGGAAATTCCTCCAACAAAGAATCATCCATTTACATGATAAAGCCAATGATTTTACAGACTTAAAAATAGCCCTACAGACAAGGCTGGATGAGTTAGCAAAACCTTCTGATGAACTTCTCAAATATGTCGGATTAGCTAATCCTAATAATATCTATGGGACGATTAATTAGTCAATCTTAATAAGTCGCCGGTCCATTAATGTAGGAATGGAATCACTTGTATAATTATTTTCTGAGAAAAAGCCCACTATACCCCTTGCGACTCGATGAAGCCTTCGCTTCGTATCCTACGTGGGACGGAGTTGAGAAGGTGGATTTTCCCATAAAAGAAAACCGCCACCCCAACTGACTGAGGTGGCGATGTTGTATGATCTTTTTTCCCCTAATCCAGGCTTACTGGTTCAAAAGGCTTAAATGGAGTTAGACTAGAAGTCTTCACCATCTTCTCAAATGGTTGCCATCTATCCTTCATGAAGGTATTCACCTTAGCCAAGAAGTCTCCTACCTTGGCTTTAGCTTCGTTAAATACTATATCCATGGACTCCCTGGGCATTTCATTGTTGCTGTTGATATAAGAGCTAGCCATTCTAAGTTTGGCATTCAGGGTAGTAGGGGTTCTGACAATTCCTTGTAGCTTATCATCTCCCCTGACTTCTATCATGAAGGCATCTATATCCTTGCTAAGAGAATCTAACTCTGTACGTATATCTGCAAATTGGGCTGTATCAGCTGGTAGCATAGATTTGATTTGCTTAAGTGCCGCCTTACTATCTAGTAGAGCATCAGTAGCCATGGTAGCCTTGGCTGTGAGCTCTTGAAGCTGAATTTTTCTCTGCTGGGCTGCCTTATAAGCTGCCGGGCTGATACTCAGTCTTGGGTCTGCTAGCACTTCCAGAGAGGTTCTGGACTCCTCATCCCCTAAGCTGATGACTACCTCATAAGTTCCAGGAAGGACTCTATATCCGCCACGTTCACGGGCACCAGCCTTAGGCTTGGGAGAACCAGGGTTTCTCATTCCTTTATGGTCCATTCTCCACTGGATTCTGTTCAGTCCACTATCAGGTATTTGAGTAAGTGATCTGATGCAAACATCCCCATCATAGATTTTAATCTTAGCTGTGTCTTTCTTGGAAGTAGGTTTAGCCCAATAGCTGATCATAGCTCCTGAAGGCCTATTTTCGCCTGCAAACATTCCGTCAGCATAGAATCTGGTTCCAGAGGCTTGCCTTCTACTTGCCAGAATTCCATCCGGGGTAGGGAAAGCATACACAGTGGCATCTGTAACTTCAGCTCCTCTTAAGGCTATTTCTCTCAACGGCCGGATGTCATCCAGGATGAAGGCCGCACGCCCAAAGGTTCCTATAACCAGATCCTGCTCTCTCGGATGAATTTTGAGGTCGGAGGTAGATACGGTCGGGAAGCCCTGTGTCCACTTAGTCCAGGTATCTCCCTTATTAATGCTCACATACAAGCCGAATTCTGTTCCCAGGAAGAGGAGGTTCTCTGCTACAGGATCTTGTACAAAGGAGATGGCGTATCCCCATATTTTATTCTCATCCACAATTCTGGTCCAGGTAGCGCCATAATCGTTGGTGTGGAACACCCAGGGAGTCCAGTCATTTCTTCGGTAGTTATTGATTACTACAAAGGCTTCAGCAGCATCCTTATTGGACAAGTGGATGAACGGAATCCATGAGTTAGCAGGTACACCGGGAATATTTCCTATGAGATTGGTCCAGTTGGCACCACCGTCTTTGGTGAGCTGGAGGTTTCCATCATCAGTCCCTACCCAGATCACGTCCTTATTTAAGGGGCTTGGATTGATGGTGAGTATGGTAGTGTGATTTTCTGCCTGGGTTACGTCATAGGTAAGACCTCCACTTTTTTGCTGCTGCTGTTTGCTGCTGTCATTGGTAGTCAGATCTGGCGAGATAATGGTCCAGGTATTTCCTTTGTCTGTGCTCTTGTGCACAAACTGGCTACCGTAGTAGATGGTAGACTCATCAAATGGATCTTGTGCTATCCCCGCATTCCAGTTAAATCTTAGTGGAATACCATCTGGGTGAACAGGCTTTATCCGTCTGGTGTAGCCTGTTTGTCTGTCATAGCGTCCCAGGTTTCCTCCCTGCGACATGGCATAGCCGTATCTTCTAGGCTGGACAGGATCAGGTACTACATCAAATCCATCTCCGAAATACAGCTCATCCCAATAGGCATTTCTGATGCCACCTGACCGCCATATATAGGCTGGCCCTCTCCATGAGCCATTATCCTGCATCCCTCCGTACACATGGTAGGGGTAGTCCATGTCATAGTTAATGTGGTAGAACTGTGCTAAAGGCAGGTTCTCCACAAACTGCCAGCTATCTCCCTTATCTCGAGAAATGGCCATCCCACCGTCATTTCCATTGATGATGAAAGAAGGATTATCTGGATGCATCCACCAGACATGGTGGTCTGGGTGAACATAATTATAGGGCAGCAATACTTTGAAACTCTTCCCTCCATCTTCACTAATAGAAACCATGGAGTAGATGCTGTACAAGCGGTTTTCATTCTCCGGGTCTACATAAATATCTGCATAGTAAAAAGGC
>JBCDBC010000670.1:0-3983 GCA_039184535.1 Bacteroidota bacterium
TGATAAGATATCTCACTTTCTTCGTAGGCCAGAAACCATGTAGGGAGTTCTTCTTCCCATGACTTGAGAAACTCTTCTTGAATGATGGCAATGGAGTCCAGGAGATGCGCATATAGGGCAAAGTCAGAGGCATCTAGAATATTTAGACGTTTCTGTGTAGGTTCTGCCTTTCTCTTTTGATCCTGGTACCTGCAAATGGGAGCTGTAATTCCGTAAAAGGAAAGCGAGTCTATATAACTGAAAAGTGGATTAAGGATGACATCTACATACAGGCTGCTATCTGGAATAACAAAAATGGGAACCACCTCCTCATTACAATACAGCTGGACTGGCATGGGACTATTCACAGGGATGGCTAGTTCATAATGAGTCTGGTTCTCCGCTTTAGCCTGTACTATTTTTCTTTCTCCTTCTATGAGGTTGGTGTAGACTGCGTAAATGGCAGTAGGCTCTCGCTCATTATGAATGTGAATTTCTACATGAGTAGTATCATAAAAACTGATGGCAGGTTGGACATTCTTCCGATAGTAGTCATAGCGGGTAAGCGTCCATACATACAGGAGGGCAATGGTAAGAATGAACCATGGAATCAGAGATCTATTCATGTGTGGAATCAAGTCTTAGCTTCTGGGACTATCTTCTAAACTTTGGAGGGAAGAATCTTATGCCTGATGATTCTGAACAGATTGATAGAAAGGCCTACCCACACCATTTCAGAATTTACATTTCTACTGATCTGATACAGGCTAGTTTCCAGTTCTCCTATGATGGCTTCTATTTTTTCATCATCCAGTACCTTGGCGAAGTTTTCCTGAAACTGCCTTTCGCCAGGGCCTAAGAGGGCTATCTCTTCCATCCCTACATGAAATAGTAACGCATTCCTGAATTTCTTTATGGCAAGATTGAGGAAGAGTTTTTGATTTTCTTTACTGGCCTTGCTTAGGGGCTTAACTATTTCACTGATTTTGACCATGTTTCCCGTATAGACAGTCCGCATCCAGTCTATAAAGGTCTTGCTGTTTTGCTGGTGGGCTTCTCCCATGAGACTCAAAGCCTGCCCCACACTCCCTTCTGCTACGGCAGCTATTTCTTCTGCGTCTTCCTGACTTAACCCCTTATGTTCCTCTAGGTAAGTTTGGAGCACAGGTCTTTGGATTCTCCCCATGGGAAGCTGCTGGCATCTGGAAAGGATGGTTTTAAGCAGGGCACCGGGATCATCACAGGTCATGAGCAGGATGGTCTTCTCAGGGGGTTCTTCCAGTAGCTTGAGAAAAGCATTTGCACCCTGATTATTGATCCGCTCAGCATACCAGAGAATCACAACTTTAGAAGGTGCTTCAAAGGCTTTAAGGGCTATCTTCTTTTTGAGATTACGAATCTCATGCACGCTTATTCCCAGCTGCTTATTTTCTCCATCCAGCATTTGCTGCCAGTTTTCCAGGCTGAGGTAAGGATTCTCTACCCATGCCTCCCTAAACTGGGGAAGGTAGTCATCCGTCATGAGCTGCTTCCCTTTTTCCTTCTTGGCTATGATGGGGAGTACGTAGTGAATGTCTGGATGAACGCCTTTTTTGATTCGTAAGCAGTTGGCACACTTCCCACAGCTTTCCAGCCCTTGTGGGTTTTGACAGTTTACATAAGCAGCTATGGCATGCGCTAGGGCAAGCTTGCCTATACCAGATGGTCCAGTGAGTAACCATGCATGAGGAATCCTATCGCCTTGAATGGCATCCTTCACTTTTTGGATGGCAGCTTCCTGCCCTATGCTATCCTGAAACCTCACCAATGCTTAATTACTAGAATAGATGTTACCTAGGCTGTTTTTCTCTCGTAGGGCCAACTGACCACAAGCGCCGTTAATATCTTTTCCCCGACTCCTTCTTACATTTACGATGAGCTTCTTTCTTTCCAGGTAATCCACAAATGCCTGTGTCTTTGCAGGTGTACTGGGAAGGAAAGGAGATTCAGGGACAGGATTATATTCTATTAGGTTGATTTTAGAAGGAATGACTCTGGCAAACTGCGCCAAGGCCTTTGCATCTTCCAGAGAATCATTGAAATCCTTGAATAAGCAATACTCAAAAGTTACCCGGGTATTTGTTTTCTCATAGAAGTGAATGAGGGCTTCTTTCAGGCTTTCCAGAGAATTAGTCTTGTTAATGGACATGATCTCACTTCTCTTATCCTCCTTGGCAGAGTGTAGGGAAAGTGCGAATTCAAAAGGTACCTCATCATCACCTAGCTTTTTGATCATTTTGGTAATGCCGGAGGTGGAGACGGTAATTCTTCTGGGAGACATGTGCAGTCCTGCTTCTGAGGTAATCATCTTGATGGACCCCATCACATTTTTATAATTCAGCAGAGGTTCCCCCATGCCCATATAGACAATGTTAGTGAGGTTTCTCCCAAAGTGCTTCTGGGCCTCTTCCCTCAAAATCTGAACCTGGTCATAGATCTCATAATGCTTGAGGTTATGCATAAGGGAGAGCAGACCAGTCGCACAAAAAGTACAATCCAGTGAGCAACCCGCCTGAGAAGAAATACAAGCGGTAAGCCTCTTAGGAGTAGGAATGAGAACACCCTCAATCTCATGACCGGATGCCAGGGTAAAAGCATACTTCATAGTGCCATCACTACTTTTGTAGGAAGCATCTATACGAACTCTGTTGAAAGAATATACTTCAGCCAGCTTTTTCCTCAGGCCTTTGTTGACATTCTGCATCTCATCAAAGGACTGTACCTGCTTCTTCCAGATCCAATCATATACCTGCTGGGCCCTGAACTTTTTCTCTCCAATCTCCAGCATATAAGCTGTGAGTTCTTCCAGGCTTAAATCCCGTATGTCTTTCTTTCTGGGCATAACTTATGCAAAGGTAAGAAAAAACATCCCGTTTGTGTTTTGTAAATTGGGACATGCCACTATTAACTGCGGATGCCATATATACCCCTGAGGGCTGGCTTGAACAATATGTGATAGAAACGGATGCAAATGGAAAGATTCTTTCCCTACGTCCCATGCTTCCTCGTGAGAATATCCCTCACCATAAAGGGGTGCTGGTACCAGGCTTTATTAACGCACATTGTCATTTAGAGTTATCTCATCTGTCTGGTAAAATCAGTAAGGGACTGGGTATGGTTCCCTTTATACTGGAAGTGGTTAAAAACAGGGGTTCCTTCAGTATGGAAGAGCAGGTGGATGCTATTAATAAAGCTCTTCAGTTTAGTTATGATAAAGGGATAGTAGGCATAGGAGACATCTCGAATAATTCTACTACAGTAGCTCCCAAAAGGCAACAGTCTGTCCTGACCCATACCTTTATAGAACTAATTGGCTTGGTTCCTGAGAAAGCAGATGAGATTCTGGAGAATGGACAAAAGTTATTGGAAGATTTTGATGGCTTATCAGCCAGCCTTACGCTGCATGCACCTTATTCCGTTTCAGTGGCTTTGATGGAAGGAATAAGTCAGCATTCACCAGAAAGAATGTCCATACACTTACTAGAATCTGAAGTGGAGGTTGATCTTTTTATTGACAAAAGCGGACCATTCCTGAATTTCTATGGAAATATGGGATTACCCTTGCCTCCCTCAGACGGAAAAGACCCCGCTTCCTATATCAGCCAACACCTACCTAAAGATCAGCCTATCTTATGGGTACATCTGACAGAGGCTAGCCCTGATCAATTAGAATGGCTGATGACGGAATTTCCCAATTCCTATTTCTGTCTTTGCCCTAGGTCTAATCTGTATCTACACAGTAAACTTCCTGATTTGGTGGACTTCATTCCTTTCTCTGATAGAATCTGCCTGGGGACAGATAGTCTGGGGAGTAATGATGACCTGGATGTATGGCAGGAAGCCCTCTGTCTGGCTGACAACTTTCCACAGCTTAGCCTTCATCAGCTGGTAAGTTGGTTAACCTTTCAGGCTGCCCAGGCCTTGGGGATGGAAGAGGTTTTGGGAGACTTTAGCCCCGGAAAAAA
>JBCDBC010000671.1:0-3980 GCA_039184535.1 Bacteroidota bacterium
ATGCCACTTACTATGCCACAGATGATGAGAGTACAGTCTTTCAAACAGATGCCGTTACTACCCTAAAAGAAGATGGCTATACTGCCCATCTGGTGGCAGACAAAGTTGAGCCAGGAAAGATGTATAAGTACGATATGTACATAGATGGAGAAAAGCTTTCTCGCCCCTATCCTACCCATTTTAAGACACCTCCACTCTGGCAATACAGGACTGAACCACCTGAAATGAAATTTCTTCTGGGAAGCGGGACATACATTAACGAGCCTAAGTATGACAGACCTGGTAGAGGATATGGAGGCGGGTATGAAATCTTTGAAACTATGCAAAAGGAGCAGGGAGACTTTATGCTATGGATGGGAGATAATGTTTATCTGAGAGAGGTTGATTTTGGCTCAAAAACAGGAATTTACCACAGATACACGCATACCCGTTCCACGCCTGAAATGCAGTCTTTCCTAGCTTCTACTGCCAACTACGCCATCTGGGATGACCATGACTTTGGCCCAAATGACTCAGACAGGAGCTACTATATGGCTGAGTATACATTGGAAGCCTTTAAAGACTTTTGGGATAACCCTACTTACGGGATCTTTCAGACGCCTTCTACCATTTCCGCCTTCTCATGGGGTGATGCTACTTTCTTTCTGTTGGACAATCGTAGCTTCCGTGATCCTAATGATGCCAATGGTGAACACACCCTCCTGGGTGAAGAACAGCTGGAATGGCTCATTGATGCGCTCATCTATTGTAAGACTACCTTTAAGTTCATCTGTATTGGAAATCAGGTGATCAGCAGCTACGAGAGATATGAGAACTACATCAATCTAGCCCCGGAAGAAAGACAGTATATGCTAAGAGCCATTGAAGAAGAAGGCATAAAGAATGTAATCTTCCTGACTGGCGACAGACACCATTCTGAACTTTCTCTCATAGAAAAAAACGATAACAAGATATATGATTTCACTGTTTCCCCCTTAACGTCTACTTCCTATGACGGCTCTAAAGAACCTAATATGTATAAGGTGCCTGGTTCTGACGTGGGCATACGTAATTATGGTGTGGTGAAGATCAGCGGCCCCAGGATGGAAAGGGTAGTGACCTTGAGTTTAGTAGATGCCCAAGGGGAAGAATTGTGGAGTTACGAATTAGAAGCGCAGAAATAATATATGCAGGTAGAGACACAATGATTGACTTTGAAAAAATAAGCGACCCACTGTAGGGGTGGATTTATCCGCCCTTTGAAGCGTACGGCAGCTGAAGCAGCCGGTCCATTTTTTTCTTTGAGCCCACCATTTGAATGGTGGGAAACATGGGACGCTTAAATAGTCAAACCTAATCATTGTGTCTCTACAATTTTTTCGTGCTCCCTAACTCATCCCTACAAACATGTTATCCAATATTCCCACCGTTTCTTTGGCGGCCTGTGAAGGTGGTAAGGCAGTATCCGATATACCCGAAATCACGCGGGTGATGTTATGATCTACCAACCCTTTCTGGAACCAAACATCTGGGGTAGCTACCGTCATGTAAGCTGAGAAATTGTGGTGGCCAGAACCGGGACGCTCTCCTATGATGTGAATGATGGCTTTAGGTGCATCTACCTTTGATTCTCCAAACAGGATTTCTCCACTGGCATAACCGGCACGCACTCTACCGTGCCTGATCAGCAATTCATTCTTTCCAGTGATATAGCCTGAAGTAGTCAGGGTTTCTTTTAGCTGATTCAGATAAGGAGTCAGATGGCCCTCATCCATAATGGCTCTGGCATTCAAGCCATCGGAAATGATGATCTGCACATTGGGAACTTTCTCCCCCCAGGATTTACGTACTTCTTTCAATACAGCTTCAGAAGCGGAACTCAACTCTTCTCCTGATTCAGGATGGTATACATAGTCCACTCTGTCCATGGAAGCGGTGATCAGTGGAATAGCCGCTGGGAAATTCTCCACAAAAGACTCAGGCATTTCTGCCCATATGCTAATCTTAGCATCTTCGTATAGGCTTTTGACCTGAGCTGCTAATTCTGGCTCCAAATCCCAGATTTTCTCTCCATGACCTACTGCTATGGGCACGCCTCTATCTCTGATCTCCTGAATCTTTTGATTTCCTTCAGCGTAGATAGCCGCTTGAGAACGTGTATCTCCTTTGGCTTTTCTGTATTGGTAGTAGACCCAGATAGGATCTCCAAAGTGTTCCGTAGGTTTCCCATCTTTATCAATTACTCCTAGCTGCTGGAAGAAGGCCCACATATCATCATTGATCTTATAGCCAAATTTCTCCCTTACCCGTACATGATCCGCAAAGGAGGTAGTCAAATAGCTCAGCATGGGGTCATTCTTGGTAGGCAAGGCCATCAGATAGGCTGGGTTTGCAGGCATTACCTCATCTATACACCACTCCAGATCATCCAGACTTACATCCATGTGAAGAGTGGAACAAATATCCAGGCCAATGGTCAAGCCATGAAGCTTGCCCATAACCGTGTCTTCCAAACAGCAGCGCACCAGCTGTTCTTTGGACTTAAATACCTCTGGGCCGATAAAGCCAGCAACATCATTCACATGCACCCAAGGCATATCTTCCAGGCTTCTCCCCTCTTCCATCTGCTGCTTAAGTGCTCTCACGAAGCCGTACTTCCGGGACTCATGCACCACCATGTCAAAGCCTTCTCCGTGTCCATTGGTGAAGTCGGCTCCCTGTCCCGTCTCTGCATACATGCCATACTGCCCTTTACGCTTACTGGCATGCGCCTGCATTTTCTCTATGCTGACATCAAAAGTTTTATTGGCATTCACAGTTCCCGCCAAACTCTGAAACCAGATTCCAGTGGTTCCTGGCTGGATCTCCTCTGCCTCTGCTTGTATATCTATGTGGGAGAGTACGCAATTAGAGAGTGTTTTCTCCAGCTTAAAAGTCTGAAGAATATCAAATAAGGCTTTCTCTATTCTCGCGACTGAATCTACTTCCGAAGAAACAGGATTAGTACCTAATACAAGATCCCCTACTGCAAAAGACCATGCATCAAACACCTGCCAGGTGATATCGTCTATATTGTCTGTAGGAGAATTGGGCTGTACCCTTGCACTCATATAGCCTTTAGCGCCTATGTTGGATCCCGGTAGAGGATTAAACACCTTCTGCCCCACCTGAATCAACTCTTCATTACTCATCAGCTTGACTACACAGCCTATCACATCACTGCTTAAGCCCGGTATAATATCTTTGATGTCCCCTTCTTCAGCGGTGAGAATGAAGGTCTTCAGCTCTCCCATGGTCCATTCCCCCAGCTCCGCTAAATCGGCAGTGGTATTTGTAATCAGTTTATACTGCTCATCCTCATAGAGGGAAAAGGCCATGAGGTCCTTAATCTTCGTATTAGCTAGTAGGGCTCTGGCATGCTGGCGGGATTCATCTGATTCTGCTACTAGACCCAGAGTCTGGTCTCCCTCCTTCATTTCATTAGCAGCACCTATGAGTTTTCTGTAGAGGGTAAGGTCCATCTTCCCATTCACCCTTCTGATGTAGGAAAACACATCTTCTCCTTTCTTGGGGCTTTCTACCCTTACCCCTGCAACTTCCAGCTGGCGGGATTCAAAGGGAATGCTACAGGAATTCATTAACAAAAGGGTGGTAGAAGTAATGCCCAGGCTATTGAGAAATTCTTTGCGATTCATATCATCCATAGGTTAGGGGAAAAGAAGATATTAGCAATTAAGCATATCCTAATAAAGCACCAAATTTTCTACGAATTTGTAGCCTCAACATCTTCTTCTCCATCTTTTTCCTGAGTTCCGCGCCTCAAAAATAGCAATTTGTAACTATCTGGTTTCCAATACACTGCCAATTTCCAATTGGTAGATTTGGGTGTTAATCTCTATTTTTGAGGCCATTTATGTTCATTCGAGAGCTCAAAAACGCTAATGGTCGTACCTATATCCAGGTGGTCTCTAAAACTGCTGGTAAGTACAAAGTGCTTAAAA
>JBCDBC010000672.1:0-3980 GCA_039184535.1 Bacteroidota bacterium
ATTTTATCTACAACAAGTGTCGATTTTGAAAAACTGTTGTCAGTTAAAAAGGTAATGTAAGGAGTATTTAATGGAATAATGTTAGAAAGGATTATCTCGAACTTCTCCAAGGATAAGGTCTTGTTTGAAGGATTTTGAACTGTTAAATGGATCACTGGAAAATCTTCCTTATCAATATCTGCTACAGTGACTGTATAATTAGCGAAAGAGGAACTAAGTTCTTGTGAACCTTGGATTACTCCCCAAGGAGGGATAGTTCCTTGAACTTTTTCTTCATTTAAAGAGGGGGGATCTGATTCGTTTTCAGATTTTTGTATCTTCTCTTCTAATCTATGATTCCTTAAAGGTTGGTTGTTATCATCTAGTTTTGATGATTGTTTATTGAAGTCTCGGTTTTGAGAAATATCGTTAACTTTCTTATCGAGGACACGATCGTTAGCTACTTTTCCACCTACATGACTAGAGGCTTTCATCTGATTTAGATCTCTATCTTTCTTTTCCAATTGGAAATAATAGATTACGCCTAAACCAACCAAAGTAAAAAACATTATTAGCAGGGTGGAGTTCGCGATGGATTTAGTGGTTTTTGCTATATGAGCCTTTCCTTCAAAGACTACTTCATCCATTACTTTGAGAGTTCTAGAGGCCAGTCTATTTTGGTAAACCTGACTTTCCTCTTTTAGTAATTCTCCTCTAGCTTCCATGAATTTAATTTCATTCAATTCCTTAATAAGAAGCTCTACAGAATGTATATGTGGAATTGGTTTTTTTTTCTTTTGATATTCAATTAAGAGATCCTGTAAGGCTCCATCCAAGTTACCATCAGTAATTTTTTCTCGTATTTTTTGGGATCCTTTCTTAGCCATAGGTCAAAAATTAGGAGCGTGAGAGATTCTACCTTTATTTAATCGAAAAAGGGATTATCTCTATTAATATACTATTTTGTCCTGTAAAAAATCCTAATTCCAGTATAACTGGTAGCTCTTTAATTCAATTTGACCTACTCCCCACCTAAAAACTTGGGCACTATCCTATGCTGGGTTCCCTGCTCATAGGCATAGGCAATTTCAATCAGGATGGGTTCACTCCATGCCCGTCCGAAGAAAGATACACCTACGGGAAGCCCGTCTATCTCTCCCATAGGTACTGTAATATTCGGGTAACCTGCGTGAGCAGCAGGAGAGGAACTCCCCACATGAAAGCTATCTCCATTGGTATGGTCTGTTATCCAGGCGGGTCCTCCGGTAGGGGCTATGATGGCATCCAATTGGTGCTCATCCATTACCCTGTCTATCCCATTATCTCTACTCCCAGCCATCAATTTCCTTAAGGCTTCCTGATATTCTTCGCTATCAAGGGATTCCTTTTCCTGTGCCATTTCCAAATACTTCTGGTTATAGAAACTCATTTCTACTGAGTCCTCCTTGTTGAAAGCGATGAGCTCTTCTACACTCTTAATTGGGGCATTCTCCCCTAATGATGCAAAGTACTTATTAAGCCCATCCTTATACTCAAAGAGCATCACCTGGAAAGAATTTGATCCCGTCCCGGGGGCTTCTATCTGATCAATGTCAACCAGGATAGCACCTTGTTCTTTTAAAAAATTAGTCGTTTCCTCAAAGACAGCATCTACCTTAAAATGTCTACCCAAGGGTCTTTTGTAAACCCCTATTCTCTTGCCTTCCAATCCACCTTCTTTTAAGAATGGTGTATAGTCAGTATAAGCATGCTCAGAACTCCCTAGAGTCTTAGCATCTGCGGAATCTACGCCCACCATAGTTCCCAGTGCTATGGCCGCATCACTCACGCTTCTGGCCATAGGCCCGGGGGTATCTTGCGTAAAGGAAATGGGAATGATCCCAGATCTGCTCAGTAAGCCAACGGTAGGCTTGATCCCCACAATTCCATTGCTGGTGGAGGGACACACAATAGACCCATTGGTTTCTGTGCCTATGGCGAACATGCATAGATTGGCAGATACGGAAGCACCGGAGCCAGAACTGGACCCACATGGGTTTCTACTTAGGTCATAGGGATTGCGGGTTTGGCCACCTAATCCACTCCATCCACTGGAAGAAAGTTCTCCTCTGAAATTGGCCCACTCACTGAGGTTGGCTTTCCCCAGTATGACGGCGCCGGCTTCACGTAATTTGGCTGCTATATAACTATCCTGCAAAGGCTTAGATCCTTCCAGGGCTCTACTCCCAGCCGTGGTGGTCATCTGGTCATGGGTATCTATATTGTCCTTTAAGAGAACCGGAATGCCATGCAGAGGACCTCTTTTCTGGCCAGCCTGAAGTTCAGCGTCCAATGCTCGTGCAATATCCAGGGCCTCTGGATTTACCTGTAGGACGGATCGTAGGTGGGGGCCACTATGATCTACGGTTGCTATTCTGTCCAGGTAAGCCTGGGTAAGTGTTTCTACAGTTAGACTTCCCTCATCAAATTGGCTCTGAATGTCTGTGATAGAGGCTTCCAGAAAGTCAAAGTCATTGGGATTGATTTTGGATGTAGGTTGTTGACAGCCAAGTGTTATGGCTAATAATAGTGAAAGAATGATTGCTCGATTCATATAAGATTAGGGTTTAAGACTAGGTAGAAATGATAAGTGAAAATTGTGTGAGAAAGTTTTTAGTTAATCTCAGGATTACTTTCTGATCCATATAAAGTAGGCATCCTTTTCATGTCCTGCCGGACCGCAAATGTCCAGCTTTCCATCTCTGTTAATATCGAAAAGTAAACCATTATACAGTCCGCCATTTGTCAAGTTCTTTACCTCCCAGGTAGCATTGTCCCCCGAGTTTATATATAGCCTGACTTCACGCATCTTATCATCAGTCTCTACAAAGTGCCCTCCATTTTCACCTGCGAGTACATCCAGGTCTCCATCCTGATCTACATCACCTACCTGCAAGGTATGAACAGCTGTTAATTCCTGGTCGAGGATATGCTTTTCCCATTTCCCACTCCTGGGATAAGCAGACTTATACCAGCAAACGGGATATCCATCTTTTTCAGAATGAGAAACAAAGATCTCTGCTTTACCATCCTTATCCAGGTCCGCACATACAATCTTGGTAGCATTTCTGCGCCAATGTTCCTCTTGCTGGGAAAACCATAGGGGATCGAACACATGCAAGGACCAACCACCACTGAGATCTCCTCCTGGGCTCTCCAACCAGTACCCATTGGTGGCTACATCTAGGTCTCCATCTCCATCTATATCCCCACAGTCCATCCCCTCATGAAGTCCATGAATAGATCTATCAAACACTTTTTTCCAATTAGAAGAGCTCTCTTGTTTGAAAATGGACATCCGCTGGTCGTTTCTAAAAGAGATAACAGCAATGTCTTGTTTTCCATCCTGATTAAAGTCCCGGATTTCGACATCCTTGACATAATCATGAAAGGTTCCTATGGTATGCTGTTTCCAACTTTTGCCATCCTTCATGTTCTCAAACCAGTAAAGGATAGAGGGCAGGGTATCTCCAGTATAGTTATTCTGAAACTCTCCAATATGTTCAAAGCCCAGTACATCCATGTCTCCGTCCCCATCAATGTCTTCCATATCTGTATCCCCACTGGCAAAGTGGACCCCTGAGGAATTTGTATCTGCTATGACATGCTTGATCCAAAGGGCACCTTCCTGATTTTCGAACCATACCAAGGGGCCACCAGGTCCTCCTTCTTGTATAGCTATGTCTGCCGACTGATCCCCACTGATATCTCCCAGGGCAAATCCCATATAAGCCCTTTCGTTTTTGGGGATGATTTCTTTTGAGTAATAATGATCATTAAGGTAGGTATCCAGGGTGGTATCATTATCCATGATAGAAGTCCTTGATGTAAGATTCCTCAACTTTTCATTCCGCTGAACCTTTTGAGAAAAGTTACATTCAAATACTTTCTCAGAAAGCGATATGTTTTTCGTTTTTAGGGTATGCGTATCCTTAAAATACCCCTGAATAAGGAAGGAACAA
>JBCDBC010000673.1:0-3973 GCA_039184535.1 Bacteroidota bacterium
ATGTCAGTCCCTCATTTTGGGTTCAACGGCTGCCACAGTGTTAGCTGCAGTGCCACTATGATAAATATCTCATGATGTGCGGGTATATGTCAATGACCTTGAATGACCTTAGCCATGAACAAATTAAAAGACACTACAGGGGACATATCTTTCATGCTTTTCATCCGTTTGGAGTGCATTCGTGACTTCTTTCCGCACAGTCGTGGCGTTTCCCATCAGGCTCTCAGCATGCCCCATATTTGACCTGTATGACTTCGTTATCCAGTACTCGATTTGGTTTCTTGTCTATGGGCTTGATGGTGACATTGCCAGATCTGCTTTTAGATTCCATGTATACGCCCATGGTTCCATAGAAATCGTTTCCAGCAGTTCCATTCAGGTCTCCCAGGATACGGGTAAAGGTGACCCTGTAGGTTCCGGAGTAGTTTTTGGTTTTGGTCAAGCCGTTGGTACGGGTGGCACCTATGGTACTACTTTTCCCTTGAAGGGTTTTCTGGGCAGAAAGTTCATAGAAAGGAGTGAAAACAAGAGCAAGTAAGAGCAAGTGAAGTGATAAACGCTTTGTAAGCTTCATAGAGTCGAATGTGATTAATGGTTGTTATGGGAGAATATGTCTCCCATGAGATTGATCTATTTGATAAAGCCGCTGGACTTAGCCATGGCTACGGCTATCTTCTGGTAGTCTCGGTTTCTACTGTTTTCTTCCAGGTTGAAGGCCGCTCCGGGTGCTAACACACTAAGGGTATAGCCGTCAAGCTTGATTTCCAGCATGCGTTTCTTCCCTGTCCAAAGAGCGGCCTTTCCCATATCCTCCATCCATTCAGTAGATTCACGCATAGCTTTTTTCATAGCCCAAGCTTCTTCCCAGTTTTCTCCTCCACCGGTAGCTTCGGCTATTTCTCCCATGAATTCGTCCTTGCCTACTTCTCTGGCTAAGGAGATGGTACCTGTTAGGTGGTCTCCCTTTCTTTCACTAAGCCTTATATGGATCATGCAGGAAGGTCCTCCCACAATTCTGCTATTGGCCATTTTCGTGGGGTCAGAAATGATGACCATATCTTCTGAGACTCCGTAGAGGTCAGCCAGAGTAGCTGCAGATAGTTGGTCGCAGGCACTCATGCCTTCCGTGTAGTCTATCTCATTTGCCTTGAAGGAAGTATTCACAAAAGAGGTGTCTCCAAGGTCTGCTCCAATGATGGATTTTCTATCTCCTATGCAGGAGGAAAGTAAGCTCATGGCGAGTATGCCTACACACATGAGTATGAGATAATTTTTCATGTCAGTCTTGTTGTTAATAGGGTTGTTAGAAAAGTTTTTTGTACTCCTTGGCGTTGATGGTCAGATTCATAGACTCATCTATGTCAGTTACCTGAGAAGTGACTTTCCCATCCTTACTAGTGGCTGTAAATTCCAGGATAAATCCATATACCCCTGTTTGCTCTGCTGTAGCCTGACTACCGAAGTACCAGTTAGGCATTTCTACATCGGGTGAAGCCCAGAAGAGAATATCCCCTTCTTCATGCTCTGCTTTGTACTCATAGCAGGTGTAACCTAGTATGGTTTTGGTATTACCTGTTTTGATAGGTTTCTGGAACTCTTCCACCTCTAGATTACCGGGAGAAGTTTCCATATTCTTCTTGGGAGAAATCTGCATTTTCATGAAATCACTGTCCACAAAAATTCTGGCACGTCCGTCATCCATGATGATGACAGCATCTCCATTCATGCCTTCTGAACCATACTGTTCCATATCTGCCTTCATCCCGAAGTAATCAGCAGAAGGGTTTATCAGATAAGAAACCTGGTAGTTCTCCTTCTCCTCTGTGGTAACCAGCGTCTTGATTTCTGTGGTGAACTTGTAAATGCCTGGCTCTCCTTCAGATAATGTGATAGGTCTGTCGGCAGAAGGTCTCTTCTTCTTTTTCTTGGGTTGTGCCTGACTGACGGAGCTGTTGATGAGGGGATCCGAAACGGCTATCTCTGCTGAGTATTTAGCTCCCTTGAAACTGAAAGCAATGTTCTCTACATCCAGCTTAGTGAGGGTAAGTGTTCCTTGCGTTTCAGGATTATTATGTACGAGTTCAAAGTTTGGATCTTCAGCTCTTCTTTCGTCTGCAGTTTTGTAGCTCCCTAAGAACGCATCATAGTAGAGTTCCAGGGTGGCATCCTGGGGGATATTTAAGGTAAGTGGAAGGTCAGTACCTAATTCAAGCTCCCGCTTAACCGTCAGAACAAACATATCATAGGTATCTGTTCCATGAGTGTTCCACCAGGCAGAGATACGAGTATGTCCGTTTTCTTCATCCAGGGTGATCTTAGGCTGGGCGATGTAGGGGATATCGACAGGCTCGTGATTAGGACCGGAGATGGTAGCTGTTCCGTAGTTTTTCTCTGTGTTCTCCTCGGTATATTCTATTTCCTCAGATTCATTAGGTCTTTCAGAGGAGTCTTCTTTTTTCTTTTTGTTTTTCTTGGGAGAGAAAATATCCTCTATGACCTCATCCGTCTTTTTGACAGCTTCATCTTCTACTTTTCTCTCAGTTCTGTATTTGATTCTGTCCTTGACCCTCTTGAGAAGTTGGGCTTGACTCGTGGTGCATCCTAAGATCAGGAACGCAGCTAACAGTAAACTTTTAATCCTTTTCATACTTATAGTTTTGGGGATTAGTAGCTGTCAGCAGAGAAAGGTTAACAAGTGAGGGAATAATTTTTTTCAGATTCTTTTTGTTAACCTTTTGGATTAAGTTGTACCAATGGGTAGTAAAGAACAAAGACTACAGGAAAGACTGAGGAAAGATGATAAGCAGGCTTTGAAAGAAGTTTACCTGACTTATAAGGAGGACTTCCGGGCGTTCTTTACATCCAGAAATGTACCTGAGGTAGACCTAGAGGATATTTATCATGAGGCGGTAGTAGCCATGTATCAGAACTTTGTGTTAAAGCAACTTAAGCTAGAGAAAGCAAGCCTGAAGTCTTATTTGATAGCTATCGGGAAGAACAAAGTCCTGACTAAGTACAAAGAAGAGAGGCGAATTACTTTCATGGAAAGTGTTTCTGAAGTTTCGGAGGAGGTAGAAGAGATTGAATTTGATCTTGGGCCTGACGGTCAAAAGCGCCAACTGGCTCAGGCCTACCAACAGATGGGAGATAAGTGTCGGGAGCTTCTGAAGTTATTTTATTACCGAGGATTTAGCATAAAAGAAATTGTGGGGGAAACAGGCTATAAGGATGAGAACACAGTCAAAAGCTATAAATCCAGGTGCTTGAAAAAGTTAAAAGAGACTATAAAGATGTATCATGGATAGGGAAGCATTATTTCGCAAAAAAATACTGGGTCAGTTGACCCCAGCGGAGGAAAGCTCCTTGTCCGCCATATTCCAGGAGGATCCTGATGCCCAGCTAGAATTTCAGGAGTTCCAGGCTGTGATGGCAGCTGTTATAGAAGGGGAGAAAGCTGAACTAAAGGAATTTCTCAATAGCATAGAGAAAGAAGACAGGAAGGTCATCCCCATGAGGTGGATGTCTATAGCAGCTGGTTTGGTGCTATTAATAGGGCTTTCCTACATTTTCTGGCCCAAGCCTAACACCTCAGACTTGTACGGAACCTATTTTGATACTTATCCTAATGTGTACATGCCTATCACGCGTAACCAAATTGGAGAGGATAGCTTACTTTCTGTAGCCTTTTTTCAATATGAGTCCGGCCAATTTGAGAAGGCTAGTCAGTCTTTCTCACTATACAGCGAATCAGATGATACCAAGGATGAGGTTCGCTTCTATCAGGCCATGTCTCTCATGCAAATAGATAGCCTTTCACAAGCTGGATACATTCTCGCATCTATAACTAGCCCTGACTTTGACTATGTTGATGAGGTAAGTTGGTACAAGGCTCTCCTTCTCTTAAAGAATGGACAAGAGGAAGAGGCTATTTCTGCTTTAACAGAATTGAAGAATAGAGGAAGTTCTTTCAAGA
>JBCDBC010000674.1:0-3970 GCA_039184535.1 Bacteroidota bacterium
CAATTTTCCCATATAGATTCTCCCCTCTTTCTGAACCCTCACAGTATATATACCTGCAGGCAAAGCCGTAAGGTTTAGAGAGATGAGTTGAGAAATAGAAGAAGTCCCGAATATTTTCTTCCCATCCATGCTAAGTATATCTATTTCCATCTTATCCCCTGAAAGAAGTTGATTTTCTATCCAGATCTGTTCCGAGGCCGGATTGGGATAAATACTTAGCCCTCCATCTTCCAATGTTCCAGCTATAGAAGTAGTAGTTTGTAGGCTATCAATGTAGCGGACCGAAGTGATTACCTCAGGAGCATCCATGCTATCTCTTAGCCTGAGGGATGTCATCTCTACAATAGGTATTCTTTCACTCTCAGTAAGCCACTTATACTCTTTCTGGATCGGTAAAGGAATATTCACCTCCTGGGTATCTAAGCGTACAGAATCTACCCTGTCAATGGTAGACACCACCCTTAGCGTAGGAAAGGTCCCATAAGGCGTTTGTACGGCTCCTTCAGCATCCACCACATTAGTTCTCTCTATGTCCTGCTGATAGTAAAGCCCTATGATGGTAACCTCCAGTACAGCCCTGCTGAAGGACTCATACTCATCTCCCAGTTTTAAAGGGAAGCGGTAAAGCAAGTCATCAGGATTTCTTTCTACATTCAATGCAATAGGAATTTCATTTAGCAAAAAGCTGAATCCAATATTCTCAAAAGTAGAATCTGTTAGCTCGAAAAACTCGTAGGCATCATTCAGGCTTAAGCCGAAGAGAGTATCATCAATGGCCGTAAACTGAATAGCCGCAGTAGCATCCAAAAAACCAAGGCCCAGCGTAAAGGGAACCTCATTTCTGGAAATGTATGATACTTCACTCTGTCTTACAGGGTTGAACTGCGTAAAATCCCAGAACTGCCCACCTCCGGAAGGGCCAGGATCTACGGACACGCTGGTATCTGCCATGCTTACCACAGCAGAATATCCGGGTACGGGGAAGGATTCAGGGCCTAACTCCAGGACCTGTGCATTGGCAGAAAAACCAAAGAGAAAGCATATAGTAATAAGGAAGAAGTTTTTCATGTTTTTCATTCAGATGGGTTCACACAATAGCCTGTTGGAACAGTTTCGGAAAGGTAATTCTCAAGATAATAAGTTTGAATCCCTAATTGGTTAACAATTCCATGAGAATTTGTTCTTTCTGACGCAAAAATATACGTACCTTACAGGTTGTTTCTTATACTATTTTTTTCCCACTGATCAGAAACTAGCTAGTTTCAAAGAATACTATGAGGAGGCTGGTCGATTCGACAATACCATTTACAATAGTCTATGCTCTGTATCATCATGAATACTTAGGCTACCTCATATCCTCACATGTAGTACAGCTCCTACCTGATAAACAGCTAAGCCTTGTCCATCAGGGAATTAAAACCACCAATATGAACCAGTTTATGGACGAACTGGATGAAAAGGACCAGGAGTTAGTCAGGCTCATGGAGGAGATTTCCCTGAAGGTAATCGTAAAAAAGTTTGGCGGTGATCAGCGCAAACCAGATGAATTCTTCCTTACTAAGTTCAAGGGGGAAGTGGTCAGCCTGGTAGAACAATACATCCAACGTCGGCTATCTAAAATTCTTCCACAACTCATTGATAGGCAGGTATTTGAAATGGGAAAAGACGGGTATCCATCACATACTCCGGTAAAAGTGCTGGACGAGAAAGCCACCGTCCTTTTCCACTTCAGGAGAAATGAAGACTCCACCCACTATTTCCCTACCATCAAACTCAGAGGAGAAAAGATAGAGTTTCAGCGCAAGTCTGTTCTGATCTGTAAAGAACCGGCCTGGTTATTATTAAACCATGAGCTGTTTACCTTTCAGCAACAAGTGGAAGGGAAGAAGCTTCTTCCATTCCTCAGGAAAAAATTTATCGCTATCCCCACTGAAAAAGAGGAAGAGTATTACAGGAAGTTTGTTACCCAAATCATAGAGAGGTACCATGTATATGCAAAGGGATTCCGGATAAACACCATTCGAGCCCTCCCCAGATTCTCCATCATCCTCAAGCAGCATAATGACTCCTTTGATCTCATTCGTGAAGTAACCTATGACAGATTCGCCTTCCCTTTATACCAAAATGGATCTGTTAAGGCCATTATGGAGAAGGAACAGTCTGCCTATACCTTCTACCGAATTGAAAGGAAAAGTGAGCTGGAAAAAGAGATAGAAAGAGCCCTGGATAACATAGCCCCTCAAAAAGGTACCCTCAGCCCATGGAGTGCCATCCCTAAAAATGATGGGCTGGACTGGTTATCAGAAAACGCTGAGTACCTGAAAGAATTAGGAGTGGAGATAACTCAGCAGGAAAGCTCTACTCAATACCATCTGGTAAAACCAGAACTGGAAATCATCACAGAAGATGATGGAGACTGGTTTGACATTCAGGCTAAAGTACGAATCGGAGGTTTTGAGATTCCCTTTATCAAGTTCAGAACCCATATTCTCCGGAACAAGAGAGAGTATATTCTACCAGATAAAAGTGTCGCTATTCTCCCGGAAAGTTGGTTTTCAGACTACCGTCATCTGCTGGAGGTCATAGAGTCCGGCAAGGATGAGAACATGCGTATTCCCAGGTATCAGGCACCTATCCTACACATGGCCCAAAATGGAAGTGCGAAGCTAGAAACCTACCTGAATGACCTGAAGGAGAGTAAGAACATCCCAGAGATGGATCCTCCTACTAAGCTGAAAGCTACCCTCAGGAATTACCAGAAAGAAGGCTTTAACTGGCTCAGCTTTATGAAAGCCCATAGTATGGGGGCTATTCTGGCAGATGATATGGGTCTGGGAAAAACCCTTCAGACACTCACCCTTCTCTTGAAAGAAAAGGAAGAGGGAGCAGAAAATCCTTCCCTCATCATTCTGCCTACCTCTCTCATCCACAACTGGTTATCAGAAGCTCAAAAGTTTACTCCCAGCATGGATATCTACATCTATGCAGGTGTGAACAGGATCAAGGATGTAAAGCGTTTTACCTCCTTTGACCTGATTCTAACTACTTATGGTATTGCTAGGCAGGACGTAGATATATTGAAAGATTTTCCTTTCCATTACATCATTCTGGATGAAAGTCAGATGATCAAAAACCCCGAGTCCAAGACTGCCAGGGCTATCAAGAAGTTAATCTCCAGGCATAGGCTATCTCTGACAGGAACGCCTATAGAGAATACGGTTATGGATATCTGGTCTCAGATGTCCTTTCTGAATCCGGGATTACTGGGAAGTGAAGCTTTCTTTAAGCGCTTCTATGTAAGTCCCATTGAAAAAGACTTTGATGAGAAGCGATCAGAGCGTTTACGTAAGATCATTTATCCTTTCATTCTCAGGAGAAAGAAACAGCAAGTAGAGAAGGACCTCCCTCCAAAGGTGGAGAAACTCCACTACTGTGAGATGCATGAGTCTCAGCAGGAGTTGTATGATGAGACCCGTAGCACCTACCGTAATTACCTGATGGAACTCATCCACTCCGGTACCTGGAAGAAGAACAAGCTGAACATCCTCACGGGCCTACAAAAGCTTAGACAAATCGCCATTCACCCTCAGCTCATAGATGGAGAGGTGGAATTGTATCACTCCGGTAAGTACCAGGAGGTAAAAAGACTCTTGCAGGAGATTTTAGGTAAAGACTCCAAAGTTCTCATCTTTTCTCAGTTTGTGAAGATGCTTCAAATCCTGAAAAAAGACTTGGATAATGAAGGGGTAAAGTATGCTTATCTGGATGGCTCTACGCGAGACAGAAAACAGCAGGTAGAGCAGTTCCAGTCGGATGAAAGTATTCGGGTATTTTTGATCAGCCTGAAGGCAGGAGGTGTAGGACTGAATTTGACCGCTGCGGACTATGTTTTCCTCCTTGACCCATGGTGGAATCCTGCCGTAGAAAAACAGGCCATAGACAGATCTCACAGAATAGGTCAGAAGAATAC
>JBCDBC010000675.1:0-3964 GCA_039184535.1 Bacteroidota bacterium
GGAAGGTATTCCTGTTGACGGTTTAGAGGCACAAGCCCTTTATCTGAAGACAAACCAAAAGAAATTGATGAAGGGAATCAGAAGGTTAGGAAGGGACAAAACCTCTGATCCTTACAATCCTTATGACCACATCATAGAAAACTCCTATGATATGGCTAACAGAATTGAGGAGCTAGATCCCAACATAGTTAATGACTATCAGACTTTAAATGAATTTGTGTTCATCTATAACGCCATGGTAGATGACTACAACAAATTTGTAGACCTGTCCAAGGTTCGTATCCTCAAGTATAACCAGCAGCCTTATAATTATGATCTGACCCCCAGGCAGGCGGCACCATTGGTGTTTGATATTCCTTTCATCTCAGATGTGGATGATTTCAGTACCATGGCAGGCTATGCACCTATTAATCTGGTTCTGCTGCTTGACGTTTCTGCTTCTATGAATGGTAGAGGGAGGTTAGGCTTGTTAAAAGAGTCTTTCCTCAAACTGGTTCCTATACTTAGGTCTCAGGATGAGGTATCCATCGTAGTGTATTCTGGTAAAGCAAGAGTGGTTCTGCCTCCTACTTCCATGGATAATAAAGAAGTGGTAAGAAGCACCATTTCTTCCCTCAGATCTGGTGGTCAAACCAATGGAGATGACGGGCTACAAATGGCCTACAAAGTAGCTAAACAGAACTTTATCCAAAGAGGAAACAACCGTATCATACTAGCCACAGATGGAAAGTTCCCAGTATCAGGAGATACCATGAAGAAGATAACAGAAGGATTGGAGAAAGATATTCACTTATCGGTCTTCGACTTCAACTCCTCCAAGGATGTTACTACCAAACTGAGGAAGCTTTCCCAAAAAGGTGGCGGAAGCTATGAGATTATTGACCTAAAAAATTCTGACACTTCCCTGCTGAAAGAATTAAAAGCGAGAAAAATCCAATAGGCTCTCCTTTGGATACCCCCACTAAAATAGCGCTGATTTCTGATACCCATAATCTTCTAAGGCCAGAGGTGTATCCATTGCTGGAAGATGTTTCCTGTATCCTTCATATAGGAGATGTAGGCACAGAAGCAGTGCTAGACAGCTTAAATGACCATGCACCTACCTATGCCGTCAGGGGAAACGTAGATAGAGGACCCTGGGCGGAAAAACTCCCCACGTCTTACGGTGTACAAATAGGAAAATGGCAGATCAACATGATCCACATTAAAGAAGAATGGAGTCAGTGTGCCTCCAAGCATTCTATCCCACATATTCTGCTAGTAGGTCATTCTCACAAACCCGCCTTTACCAGAGAAGGAGAAACATTCATCATCAATCCTGGAAGTGCAGGGCGCAGAAGATTCAGCCTGCCTATTACTATGGCTAGGCTGGAATTGAAAGAGGAGCATGCCATTTACAGGCTCTATGACTTGGGGGCTGAAGGGAAAATTATGCAATGTGAGCGGCTTTCTTTTTGGGAGGTATAGGGTACTTACCTGGGCTGACTATGACTGCCAGACATCAGTTTTTTTTATTCTCAATAAAATTCAGTACCCACTCTAATTCTACATCCACCCCTTTTGAAATTTGTACGCCTGTAGGTTCAATATTAATGTCCGGAATCACCCCTCTTCCAAAAGGATGGGTACTTAGCTCCCGATTATTTACATATTTAATGAGATTCAGGTTAACCCTTACATTTGTATGTGGGAGCAATAGGAGCTTATCAATCCCACTCGTATTTCCATAGTAACCTCCACCTGTTTCTTCTCCAATTATTACTCCTCTTTTCATCTCATGAAATTTTGAGGCAAAGTCTGATGTCACAGAAAAACTACCTCCATTTACTATTAGATAGACTTTACCCTGGAAGGCATTCCTGGTAGGGCTCATCATTTCATTTGGATTATCGTAACCCGTTTGCTGAAAATCATCAATAAGCCTCCTTTTGTCTTCACCTATGCTACTTGTTACTTTGAGAAAATCAAACTCTTCAAGGGATATACAGCAATCAATATCTTTTATAATAGTAGCATCCAAAACTGAACTCACTTCATATTCTTTGTAGTAATAAAATGGTTCTCTGGCGAGGTAGGTATAGAGATATTTACCGTTGATATCATTCCCCCCGTAGTTATCTCTTAGGTCTATGATTAGGCTCCCGATACTATCTTCCCCAATTTTTTCAAAAATCTGGTCAATATAGTTTCTGAATTGTTGGCCTCTCGCAAAAGTGGCCAGAGACAGATAGGCTACTTGATTATCAAATGTCTGATAATTCCAATTCCCTTTTCTGTACGTTAATGGTGCTTCTGGCAATGAATTCTTATTCCAATTATCCTCAGTTAACCCTGAGATAGTTATGAATTCTGTTTTGTTTAAGTATGGAGATTGGACTTTCAGTTTAAATGATTCCTGCTTACCGAATAAGTAGCTTAGATAGTATGAGAAATTATTGCTTATCCTGTCGGTTTTCCAACTGACATTGTATCCGTCTGCAGAAATATAGCTTCTTAACTTCGACAATATTTCATGGATATCTTCATCATTGATAGAAAGAATCTCCATTCCTTTAGTCAAACTGCCATTAGCGCCAAAGTCTTTCGTAATA
This sequence comes from Bacteroidota bacterium, assembly GCA_039184535.1. Lineage (GTDB taxonomy): Bacteria > Bacteroidota > Bacteroidia > J057 > J057 > JBCBKZ01. The sequence continues at coordinate 2,592 of JBCDBC010000675.1, forward strand.
AAGACTGAATTACCTACAATTTTGACACCTATTGGCAGCATGCTAGAGTGCTCAACTAAGTGTCTTACATACCTACTGGAAGGTCTTAGCCATGAGTGTCCATCCCCTATTTTATTCATGATTGGGGTAAGTCTTTCATAGAACTCAAATTCCGTTAGGGGCTCATTAAGGGATTGGTAAACAGCATGAAATAAGCTATCAAATGAAGGTTTATCTACAAACTCGTACAGGTCGGGATAAATGCTTTCCAAAGTTGAGGTAAACAGGCTGAAATCGTGTCTTAGCTGAAATGTCTCATACTTTTTACTTGGATTGTACTCTAGAGAATGATGCTCTTTACCCTGAACGTCTTCTATTCCATGCAATTGACCAAATTGACTTACCCATCCTGCTGTTCCCTTTGGCATTGGTTGCCAATTTGTATATAACTCACTTCTCTTAACCCTTCTTGTTATTTGCAGACCCCAAAATTCATTATCGCCAATGATCAATTGAGCAAAAGGGATTTTCATCTCTGCATTCCACCCATTTTCCTGAATGGAGGTTTTCACCTCCCACTCTGGATGCCACCTATCATCAAAATCAGCGTCATCACCTGAAATAAACATGTCTGTTCTAACGCCATATGGACTCACAGCAAAAGCATAAGCCGTTTCGCCATCATCATTGCTATCAAAATCTACTTCTACCCAATCATTGCTAGGGTTATCTCTTGGTGATGGAAACAGTGGAATTGAATCTGGATGTGGATCTAAACACTTGATGGCTACGTATAGATGGCTCTCATCATATGTTATCTTAAATTGTGTATCATTTCTCTCATCAATTTTCTGCCCCTTCTCAGTGAAACCTGATGACCATAGATGGATATTCCATGAAGCTTCAGTAAACGTTCCATCTATTTCCACTTGTTGATTTATTCGTACAGCTCTATGTATTCTTAGGTTTGTAGCATCCTGGGCAAGGATATTTCCCAAGGAACCGCAGCCACATAACAAGAATAGGGTGATGGTAAATGTTGGAAGGAAGGGGCATTTCATCGTATTCACTTAGCTTAAAAAAGGAGATAGAGGCTGTATCTTTTGTTAACCCAAAGGCTATTGATTCATCTTTTTGAATAAAGTATCAGGCCCTACCAGCATAGCTTTGCTAGCTATTAAGTTAAGTAAGTGAGTGATCATAAAAAACAACAAGAATAATCCATCATAGCTTTGGGAGTAACTCTTGCAATTACTACAAGCACGGAAAGACCGACCTCAGGCTAGCGCCATGCCAGCAGGTGAGTGTCTCGACCACGAATACCCTAAGCGTGTTCCTACCAAGACAAGCTGGCTTGATAATAGGCCTTTCCTCCCAGGTTCGTGGTAGCTAAA
>JBCDBC010000676.1:0-3963 GCA_039184535.1 Bacteroidota bacterium
CTACAGTTAGCAGGACTACCTCTTCAAATTCTCCTAATCTATGTTTGCTCATGAAATTATATTTACCTTAAATGTAGTAAATATAATTGACCTTTTAAAATCTGGTATAAAAACAAGACAAGAGTGGTCTTCTTAAAGCTAGACGCATACTTAATCTTATCTAAAAGGTAGTTCCCCTCAGTCAAGTTCTCTTTGATGGAAGAAATTATCCTGCCTTTAACACATAAAGACCTGCTTACATGATAAACCTTACTTCCTCATCCAGATGGATGCTTAGTCCAGTTAACATTCTTTTCTGGCTCTTCTTCTTAGCTTGCACATTGGCAGGATCAGCCCAAGCTGAGTTTCCAGGGTATAAAGAAGCATGGCCTAAGGCCACTCCTGAATCTCAAGGCATGTCCTCTGAAATCTTGGAAAAGGCCCAAAGCACTATACGAACGGATGGTGGGGCTGACTTCAGCATCATAGATATGATCATACTGAGGAACGGAAAGGATGTTTGGTATATAGGGAATCCCTACAATCAGTATAAGGGTACTTTAATACAAAAAGACTGGGCCTCCTGCGGCCGATCCTTCATGGCTACTATGTTCGGCATGCTATTCTATGAAAATGATATGGACATCTCTGTCATGGAGCAGCCCGTGAATAAAACCTTCAACTCCTACATAGGGAAGGCCATGGATGAGGATATCACGGTAAAGCATTTACTAGGCTATACTTCCTGTAGTAATCCTCCCGGAAGTGAATGGCAGTATGCCTGTAACTACTTCAAAATGTACAAAATCCTGCGTGATGTAGATGGAAAGACACCAGATGATCGACTGGCTAAGTTGGCTTCTCTCATAGATGCTGACTGGGAACCTTACCACACATGGCTACACAAACAGGATGTGCCTTTTTTAACCATTGTTGCTACCCCGGCTGAAGCTGCCCGTTGGGGATACCTATGGTTACATAAAGGGAATTGGAATGGCACACAAATCGTGGATTCTGCCTTTGTAGATTACTCTATTCTTCCTACCAAATCCCCCTTAGGAGGATATGCCCATCCTAATGAAGGATTACAGATTCACCTGAACTATGAGGGTATGTGGGGAGACGTGATCCCTAAAGATGCGTATGCAGCTTTCGGCGCTGGAGGGAGAATCATTTTTGTGTGTCCCAGCCTGAATCTGGTATGTGCATCTATCACCTATCCTTCTGCCTATCAAAAGCAAGAAAAAGACGGCTACATCGTCAGGGATATACGAAACCTATTCGAACCTATTGTACAATCCGTCATTAAGTAAGGAGCTATTAATCGGCTCCTTGATAGTAAAGATAGACATGATGAAAGACAGATAGCTTTATGAGTTAACAAGCTTTTCGGGAATACCTTCCTCTAGGTTTATCTCATAATTCTGCGGCCTATACTGCTCATCTAATAAGGTCAGTGTAGCTGGAAAACTTCTCTCAATCTCCACTCCTTTACGGACCAATTTCCCGATGAGGTGAGCGCAATGTAAAATCCCATTACAGGTATGGAAGTACACACTCAGGACCATTCCCTCACATACGGTAGCCTTCCCCTCATATCGGAAGTCATGTATACTCATTTGCGCCTTGCCTTTGGCGGAGATACGCAGACTGGCTTCCACTTGCTGAGAGTTTATGCTAAGCAGGAAACTGTATTCTCCCTTCACAAAGCGGAGAGGACTATGGTCCTTTCTTGGGTCTTTCTTGAGAATATTCTTTTCGAGTGTATTGTTCTTAAGAATGGGAACTATGTCCTGCAGGATTTCCTCTGGCAGAGAACTGATTTCAGCATCTGTCAGTTGGGAGCCTCTGTAAGAAGGAATCTTTTCATGAAAGGCTTCATCATGGCTTATGTACAATCTGCCCGCAAAGGATTTATCAAACCGGGAAACCCCCAATAAATCGCCCTGGAATAGATTCCCCCTGCTAGGCACTACCTGGATGGTCATGAAGATAGGAGAATGTGTTGCTATGTTTTTAAACTGACCCACCAATAGCTGGCCGGAAGCCTGTACCCTAAAGGAACCCCTGTAAAGCGGATGGCCCGCAATGTGAAGGGTAGCATCGCCAAGCTTATCAAGAATGTTTAGCTCCATCACAAAGACTCCATTCTCCAGCGAAATGAATACACCCTGATAACTATTGATAAAAGACTCTATGATGGAGGCGAAAGCACTGGCAGGTGAAAAGTCTACCAGGTTCTGTGGCGTTTTACCATCTATGACCCAACGCTTCCCGCTTAAATGCTGGGCAATGATGGGATGTACATCCAATTTCTTCACCATCTTCATTTGAGTCTCTTCATCCTCCACCCTTTCCAGAATAATTTCCCCTAACACTGGATTTCTATCCCTATCATAGCCTGAGTAAGCACTAATGAGATAAGGTTTAACTAGGGTCTGGTTCTCACAGAACATGGCCATATGCATACTTCTGGCCAGCGGGTTATCAGAACTGTTAAAGAAGAAGGACATCCCATAAGGCTGGTAATGAAGTGTCCCTTCATACACATACTCCGAAACTTCATCCTCTCTCTCCCAATAGTACAAGCAAAACACTACCTTCTGAAGGTGAGCGAGTACCGTTAATCGGGTCCCTATAATCTTCCCTTCTTCCCCTATATAGTATCCCACATAATAGTCGGGCTCTTCATTTACCTCAATGGGTTTTCCCTGATTAAGCTGTTCATTGATAGCCACCTTGGAGAGGGAGGACTCACTAAGAAATTCATTCACACTGGAAAAGCCGAGCGTTTTGAAGTAGACAAATACAAATTCTCTCGTGAGTCTTATAGGAGAATTACCCTTCTTGTATTCCCGATATTTATTGTAAAGGTATTTTCCGTTTACCCACTTACCTGTCCTGTCCAGAATCAGTTGTTTTACGCTAGGCAAATTCTCATCATAATTATTGAAGCCATAGAGCTGATAGTCCAGCAAGGTCTCTGGGGAGATCTGATATTCATTCCTGAATTCAGTCAGAATAGCCTGGTGAAGGGCTCTAAATACTTCCGGCAATAACTCCAGTCCACTCTTTCTGTTATGATTACGCATAGGGTTTTCCTCATTTGTTCCTGAAAATAACAGGAATTCCTGAATAATTTCTTTGTAACAGGAAAATAAGGCAAAGACAACAGGAATTTAGAGATTGTATTACTCGATTTCTACCTAATCTATCAACCATGCACAAGAAATACTATCTACTAGCTTTGGGCTTAATGATCTCCCTAACTACTTTCTCGCAAACCACAGTTAAGGGATATGTCATTGATGAGGCCAAAGACCCCCTGGTAGGGGCCACCGTCCTGATAGCCGGGACCAACTCTGGAACCCTCTCGGATGCTTCAGGAAATTTCACCATATACTTGCCAGATGATGCAGATGAAATCACCATCTCTTACCTGGGATATGAAACTCAAACTATCAAAGTAGGAGATCAGGCAAGTTTAGCTGTAGTCATGAAGCTCGATATCTCTGAATTGGAAGGGGTTACCGTAACTGGCTTCTCCGGAACAGTGGGCCAGGCCAGAAGGCGAGCTGCTTCTATCCAGTCTATACCTGAGTCTGTAGTTACCCTCACGAGTGATCAAATAGATGCCACCGGAGTCAACAACGTCCAATCTTTTGCGGCCCTGGTTCCCAACGTGTCTTTCCAGCAATCCCAAAACGTAGGGGTGAATTTTATCAATGTGAGAGGAATCGCTCAGATCAGAAATGGGGAATCTCCTATTGCCTTTACCATAGACGGAATAAACATCCCGGACCCCAACCTGCTCAACCAGGAACTGTATGACCTGGCTATGGTGGAAGTAGTAAAAGGTCCGCAAGGTACCCTGTACGGGAAGAATGCCATAGGTGGAGCCATCAATATTCTCACGAATCCTCCTACCAACTATACCAAGAACAAATTAACGCTGGGATACGGTAACGGAAATAACTTCAGAGC
>JBCDBC010000677.1:0-3957 GCA_039184535.1 Bacteroidota bacterium
CCATTTCTATAGGTGCCGGGCTGCCACAACCCTAGAAAGGTATCATCAAGCTTGTTCACTAAAGAATAAATAAGCTGCTCATAAGCTTGTTTATCAGGAAGAGTCCCGTTTTCAAACAGGGCAACTAAATCTAATCTTGTTTTCTTGACCATGACATGCTGTTTTATATAGTTAGTGAATGAAGCTACAATTCTTATTTACTAAATTCTGTTATTTCATGTTGCCCAGAAGAAGTTAGTACTGATCTGACATTGGAGGCCTTGATGACTGTTCCAGTTCCTTGAGCTGGAAACAGAAGCCTAAAATCTTCCTGACAAGGATCACTTGGATCCACTAGATCCACTATGCCCAAGTCTATTCTAAAATCTTTCACAAAATCTACATACCTACGCTTTTCAATGAACTGAATAAGGCTTGAGGCATACATTTTCCCCCCAAAAACAATCTCAGCCCCATCATCAAATGCCCATGGCGCCAAAAATCGACTTATTTCCTGAGCTAACTCTTGTTTGTAGAATATAGGAGAAAAGCCTTCCCGAAAGGCAATGGAACTGCTAACCCTGATAGATTCATACATGGGATTGAGTACACATACGTTCACAAATGGACTTATTTTTTGCTGAAGAAACTGCTCTATTCTTTTCAGGACACTTAAATCTGCCTTAGGCTGGAAGGGATTAGCAAAGGTTTTGTTAATCAGAGAGGGAATGACTGCTATAGTTACAAATCCTGGAGCAATGGTGTAATCATTATTATTACCAAGAGCAGGCTGTGAATTAGGTAGCATGTGGCGAATACACTTTACCCGGAAGATTTCTGGAAATTGATCTAGGATTAACCTCTCATAGTCAAACAAAGCTATTCCTCTTCCTTTATGTCGTAGGTGTTCACTGACCCTAGTGTAAAAGTTTGTTGACTTTTCTGCTATCTTCCCTCCGAAACTCGGATAGTACTGAGTAACGGATTTTAAGGTGGCATCATTCTTTAGTGGCTTGTTAAGGCTTCCCATAGGTAGGGGTTTTACTAAGCGCTCAAAGTCACTTTGCCTTTCCGAAAACTGTATACTTACCTGAGGCGTTCGCGCACTTACAGGTATATCTATTACACCCGACTGCTGGAATATATCTACCCTGAACCAAAAAAATCCTTCTGTTAATAAGGTATCTTCGTCAGTAATATCTGTGGGAAGTTTCAGTAGGAGTTTCCCTGCTTTTCTCAACCCTTCAGTTTCGTCATTTAGTATATACTTAGCTGTATCTAACCATCTCCATTCGTTCTGTCTTAAATAGTACCAGCTATCAACTAGGGGTAGGCTACTGTTTATGCCCTCAGGATTTACTAACTGTAAACTCAACTCCACTTCTTCTCCCGGCTGAATATCTCTTATTCCTATGTGAATTCTCCCCCTATCCAGGAAAGTGGCTTTAGCTGCCTGCGGATGAATAGAAATAGCTTCGCTTACTGCTGCTACATGCTTATCTACTGCTACTCTCAACCAATGCAATCCATCAGCTAAAATGGTATGAGTAGTATTGGCTTCAGCAGGAATACTCAACTGTACAATCCCTGATTTTACGAGTCCTAAGGTAGGATCAGGTAATCCCAGAATCTCAAGTTCTTCCTCTTCTTCTACCCACTCATTATCTTTGAGATAAGCCCAGCTTACTCTTGCTTCCCCTACATCGGGATTTGCGGTTCCTTCCGCTAACTGGAATAGTAAGGGAATAGTATTTGGAACTATTAGTTTCTCTAATCCTATATAAAGGGCACCTTCTATCAGTTTTAACGGCTTCCCGTCTACTCTCCTAGGCTTTATTTGAAACTGGGGAAGTAATGCAAATGAAAGAGAAGCATCAGTTAGTGATTCTTCTTTCTCAGTCAATGGGAAAACTTTTTCAAAGGTCTTTTCGAATGGATGAATATGGAAGAATAACAAATCACTCTGCTCTGTGGAGGCCGTAGCTGAGTAATTTAGGAATATATTGTTGATGACAGGTGTGAAAGGAGGATTAGGAATGATGGCTTCTGTTTTCCCTTCAATTCCACGAGGAAGATTTTTCCCTAAGACTGATAATTCATCAAGTGGTCGGACAATTTCTTTTAGGACAGATAAGATTTCTTGATAATTAGATTGGTCTATAGTTAAGTCTTCAACGCTTTTTGTCAACTCACTTTCTATCTGTTCTATCTCTGCTGATAATCGACGCTTCGCTATTGGTAAGGTGATGAGATCTCTATCTAATTCTGAAAGGACTGCTTCAAGTCTGTTTATCACACCTGCTAATTCACTAGGAATCAATTCTTCCAGCTTATCAATTTCATTCTTTAGCTCTAGTAATTTTCCCTCAGACTCAGGAGAATGTAGTATAGGAATTACCCTTTCGTCATAAATCTCTTCTATTTTTTCTAGCTTTGCGATATTTCCAGGGAGGCTGTCAAGGTGATCACCAGAAATGATTTTTAACAATCCCTTTTCTCTGTAAGCAGCATCTGCTACTAATTCCTTAGGTAATTTTCCAGCAGCCAGTGTTTGCCTCGTCAATACCTTTGGATATTCTAAATGCTTGAAGTCATATGGGGAAAGTGTGAAACGGATAAATCCGTTTTGGGTACCAGGTGTATAGGGTTCCAGAATGGGTTTTTGTATCCTCCCAGGGATTTGACCAGAATCCGTAGGGAGAATACAGAATTGCTTCCAACTGCACTTTATGTTTCCTTCTTCATGATAGAAAATAGTGTTATTAGACGTCGGGTGGTAATCAGAATCATCTTTTCTCTTTTCTTTAGGCTCCTTCTCTATGCTGGTTACTATCCTTTGGTCGCAATTAGTAATTTCTACCGGCAGCCAACTCCCATCGTTCAAAAATTCCAGTTTAGATTGAAAATCATAATATGATAGATTAGGAGGTAAAGAAGTATAATATCCTTCATAATACTTCTTAAAATCAAGGTAAGAGCCATCCTCCAATTGTAATCCATCCCACTTAACTATCACCCCAAGGTTAGTTAACTTTTTCTGAAAGGCTTCAGATGAGCCTACATAAAATTCCGTTCCTACGGTGGGGGTAGGGCCAAAAGGCATAAAAGGCTTGGTAACATCCACTAATCCATTAATGTTGTTGGCTACCAAACTAGTAATTTCATTTACCTTAACCGTGATCTCGATTTCACTGAAATTTTTGTCATGTAATTTCTGGTATGGATGAGAGCCATCTATTCGATTCCCTTTTAGTTGGAGATACAAAAGGGGAAAATTTATCTGTAATCCTTTCTGATGAACCTCTTCATTGTAAGGGGTGATAGCCGGAACTATGGATGGAAGTTTGAAGCCTAGATAGTGCGTGCTTGAGGTAAACCCTAATGTCAAACCATCTTTGTATCCTTCTATTTCCTTTACATTCAGCCAACCATCTTCTGTAGTCAAAAAAATATCAAAGTAAGGGGTTAACTCTTCAGCATCTTGCTCTTGCTCTTGCTTAATACAGATCAAGACCTCTCGTAGTCCTTCCCGCAAATCTAATACAGGAGAGGCTATGGCAAATCCAAACTCAGCATATGGAATAAGAGTATTTCTCAGAGAAGTTCCCCCAAGAGTTTTCCAACTCGGCGGCACTGCCTCTTCAATAGGCTCGCCTAAACCATCAGCTGAATTTGCTACTTGTGCGGTGTGAATAGCTTTTATGCCACATTCATCATTCTTTTCTATAAAAAAAGAATGCAGACTTTTAATCTTAGTTTGGTCAGCTATGAGTTCATTCTCTAAAGAGAAGAGAATTTCTGCTCCGTTGCGATCTTTTCCTCCTTTAAAAATGGTTTCTGCTTCTATTAAGTAGGAGGAAGTAATCTGCTTAGCTAGATCAAATACCAGGTGAACCTGATCGGGAATTGCATCTCGCTCTTTTAATAGAAGCACTTCCCGGTAAAAGAAGCGTAAATGTCTTTCTGTAAATCGATTTA
>JBCDBC010000678.1:0-3955 GCA_039184535.1 Bacteroidota bacterium
AGAAAATTCTGTCGCTGTATCAACAGCATGAATTCTACTTGCAGCTTTCCATCTCAGAGGGACATCCTAATGCGATATGTGAAGCCATGATGTGCGGCTGTATCCCCATAGGTTCAGATGTAACGGCTTTACCAGATATTGTAGGGAACAGTGGTTTTATTCTAAAAGAAAGGGATGAAGAATTGTGCAAGGAAGTGGTAAGGATAGCCCTAAAATCTAAAAAGAAAATGCGCTCCAAGAAGGCCCGGGAACGAATCCAAAAACATTACCATATCAATAGGAGAACAAGAGAATTAACTCAACTAGCGAATAACCTGATCAGGGGAAAGTAAAAAAGCAGATGAGTCACCGAAATTGGGAGTTATAAGGGACTATTGTAGACTTACTGAGAAATCATCGACTTGTACATCAGAGTTAAAGGTATGTTCGATGAACCCATCTGCCAGACTATATATACTATCTACTGAACAACTTCATGAGCGCAGCTTCATATTCTCCAGACTCATCTGGAACTTGCCTTACAGCTAATAATTCGTCTGGAAAATCCTTCATTCTATCCACCAGTCTATCTACTATCTCTTCCAGCAAGGGACTATTAGCCGTCTGTTTTCTTTTGATTCTGTTCAACTCATTACTACCTATCCCGGCTATCAATTCTCCAAAGGTTTCCGGGTGAGGTTTTGTGTGCTTTACTAGTGGTAAGTGTTTCATGATCTCTTTCTTAGTATACCCCAATATAGCTATGGTAATGTGGGGAGCTGATGAGATAACATTGCTGGTAAAATGATTTTTCTCACCCTACTCATTGCAGACCGTAATCTCATCTACTGGGCCTGAGAGTTGGGGACTGAGGTAAGGGATGTCCAGGTTTAACCCCCTGAGAATAAGTAGAACTGAAAAAACCAGCGTAATCCCCAGCATAGCAGGTTTGAGAGAATTTCTTAGGGCAGGCTTTAAGATTGATCCTAAAAAAGAGATCCCCAATAAAAGAGGTAAGGTGCCCAAGCCAAAGAAGATCATAAACAGCATGCCTTCTTCATAGCTGCCTGTGGTCATAGCACCTCCTAGGCCTACATACACAAGGCCACAAGGAAGAAAGCCATTGAGCATCCCTAAGGCAAAGCGGGAAGTATCCTTTCCCTTATGGAGGAGGGTGCCCATTTTCTTTTTTAACTTCATTAAGAACCTATCCATAAAAGGCCACTTTAAGGTGGTGAAGGAATGGCCAAGTATGCCTAAAGCACCCAAACCTATGAAAGCCCCTATGAAAATGGACAAGCTTTGCTGAAATCCAGCTATTTTGATGGTCTGACCCAGTAGGCCAGTAATCCCTCCAAAAACGGCATAGGTAGTTATTCTCCCGGAATGGTAGAGTAACTGTCTGCCGAAGCCATTGAAGGATAATCCCTGATTCCCATGTAAAGCCAGTTGAAGAGGTCCACACATACCTACGCAGTGTAAACTTCCGCCTAGCCCTACAAGGAACGCCATGATCAGAACTTCCATAGCTGATCTATTTAGGAACCACTACTACTTTTTCTGAGAAATAAGCTTGACCATCTCCTTCCCACTTTATCTGGATTCTCCATACGCCATGAAGAAGGTTGGCTGCATCTATGCCTAGACTTTGTTCTCCCTTTAGGGATAAAGGAAGTGATTTATCAAGGTCAGAGTTAGAAGGTCTATATAACAGAATCTCACCTTCTATTTTCTCCATACCTTCCGGGAAAGAAACTTGTATTTCTTCCGCTTCAGCCTGGAAGGCAATGCTAACAGGTTGTTCCAGATTCTGGGTATTCTTCACACGGACGAAGTGATCATCTACCTGCTGTTCTTTCTGATAATAATCTTCTGTTACCAGATGAAAGCGGGTGGTAGTGGTGCCTATCACCAGCATGGTCATAAAACTTACAAAGCCCAGATATAAAAAGGTTATTTTCCATCCCCAGCTCATAGTATGATTAGTTTGGAGGTCCTAAAAAATTCGTTTTTACGTTATCTAGCAGTTCTTGCCCATTGTAGATTTCCAGCTTGATATTGTTTTTCAATCCATCCAACTCTTCCCTGGGGATCTCAATGAACATGGCACCCTTTCCAATTCCAGACGCTGGTACCAGCAGAGAATCACTCACCATCTTTATTACTCCTTCATGGGAGACCATTCTCACCTCTACATTAAATGTATCATTGGTCTTATTAACCACTTGAATGTTATATAGATTAGAAATTTCTCCTGTAGGTGTCACCTGGTAGAGTATCCCTGGGGTTCTTAGGATAGTAGCCTCTACATCACTTCTGCTTCCTAGAGAAAATCCTAATACAGCAAGAAGCCCCACTAGCACCACTGAATAGGCGATAATTCTAGGAGTAAACCTGAACTTCTGCTGATTAGCAATCCCATTGTAGGAATCATATCTGATCAGCCCTCTGTCAAAGCCTACCTTATCCATTACGGCATCACAAGCATCCATGCAGGCAGTACAGTTAACACACTCCATTTGAGTCCCATGACGGATGTCTATGCCTGTAGGACAAACATGTACACAGAGCTTACAGTCTATACAATTTCCCTTGGTTCTTTCTTGTTCCTTTTTATTGATCCTTCCTCTAGGTTCTCCACGTATCCAGTCATAGGCTACTACGATAGACTCCTTACTCAAGAGTACCCCTTGTAACCTGCCATAAGGGCAAATCACTAAACAGGCCTGCTCTCTCATGTAGGAGAATACAAAGAAGAATATTCCAGAGAATGTGACTACTCCGGTGAACTTTCCCCAGTTCACAAAAGGACCTTCAGTGATCAGTTTAGCTAGCTCAGTGATCCCCACCATATAGGCCATTACCAAGTTCCCTATGAGGAGAGAAACTACGGCGAACAAACTGAACTTAGCCGTCTTTTTGAAGATCTTATCACTAGTCCAAGGGGATTTATTCAGTTTCCTTTGCTTAGCAGCATCTCCTTCTATCCAGTATTCTATTCTCCGGAAAACCATTTCCATGAAGACCGTCTGTGGGCAGACCCATCCACAGAATATTCTCCCAAAGATCACTGTGAAAAGCACAATGAAGACAAAGAAGGCGATCATGGCCAGGACAAAGAGGTGGAAATCCTGTGGCCAAAAAATCACACCAAACAAGATAAACTTCCTTTCCAGCACATTGATCAGGAACATGGGATGACCATCCCATCTTAAAAACGGTCCTACAAACAACAGTGCCAAAAACAGTCCACTCACCCAAGTACGGGCATTGTAATACCTCCCCTTAGGCTTCTTTGGATAAATCCAATTCCGCTTACCATCGGCATTGACAGTACCTATGGTATCACGGAAGGCTTCAGGATCATAGCCCTTGTAAAGGTCCTTCAGATTGTCATCCTGAGCGGGTTTGTTGACCGTTGGATTCATGAAAACTTTGTTGAGATCTGGATCTCTGATTTATCATCAACTATAAGCCGGCAACTGCTAGGTCTGTAGAAACAGAATCTGCTGGTGCTTCGGCAGGTACATGCTTCTCTCCTTCTGGTGCCTTGGGATTAGGAGGATTAGTCCCCTGCATAGAAAGAATGAAGCTACTCACGTCCTGCATATCCTTGGGTTTGATTTCAGCTTTCCAGGAGATCATCCCTTTCTGAGGTACTCCATACTTGATGGTTTTGAATACATCTTTCACATCACCTCCATGTAGCCAGTACTCATCTGTAAGGTTAGGTCCCACTCCTCCCTGCCCCTGCTGCCCATGACACACAGCACACTTGGCCAAGTAAATCTCTGCTCCATTAGCTATTCTGCCAGCTTCAGCAACGAGTGATACATTACTTTCATCCACCAGATTAGCTACTGTTTTTAAATACTCCTGTTTTTCTATTTCTGCTGCCGCCATTTCGTCTTCATACTCTTTGATAGAAGACCATCCCTCTCCTGAAAAATGAAATATGAACATGTAGATAATGGCA
>JBCDBC010000679.1:0-3948 GCA_039184535.1 Bacteroidota bacterium
ATGAAGTTCGTGAGTTTTTAAACCACCTTTCATGGGAAGTGGATCAGGGTGAGGGATCCGAGTTGAATTTTCCTTCCGTTACTCTCAGCAAGTTCTCCTCAGGAGCAAGCCTGAAGATATTTTTAATGGTTCATGATAAGCGTCTATTTGCTATTAGATATGATGCCTCTACCCTCAATGGAAAAATGAGTGTAGAGTCTTTTGGCTTCGAACTGGAAGAAGTCATAGAACTATTGCCTGCCTTTTTTAAAGGGAATCATGATGAACTTTACGAAGAAATTCAGGCGAAAGCCCCCTATTTTCCAGGTATTCCCATGGCCTTTGTATTTAGCTTTTTTGACCGAGTCTTGTCCCTTTTCATGAAAGCCAGATACCAGTCTTCGGATATCATTAGGCCGTCCAAGACTTATTATATCTTTCAGGTTCATGTTTGGAGAAATCTGCAGTTTCTCTTGCCAGGCTTAACACTATTTCTGATTCCGTTGTTACTGATCGGATTCCTAAAGCTGATAGACGGACTCACAGATATCCGATTTTACAGTTTATTGGCCATCCAGGTACTCATGGGAGGGTTTTATTGGTATACTACCTTTAAAATTCATCAATCCTATCTTAAGCGAGATCGATTTTCCCGCCTTTTTTGGGAAGAAAACTTTGACGAGTTCATCATTGAGAAAAAGCTAAACCTATCCCATTACAAAAAAAGTGAGATAGAAGGGGTTAAACTGACCCATTCCCGCTTTTCCTTTTTTCCATGGAGCAAATACTCATATGTTTCCCTCTTTTTACCAGAAGGTAAATATATACACATGACCTGTCTCCTGATAGATGTCCATAAAATCCTACGAGCACTTCCGCATGCACATTTCCGAGAGAAAAAAAGATGGGTTCCTTTTATTCGCTAGACAGGGGATAGTTGGCTAATAACCTTTCTCCGTTTCCAAGTTCCCATTCTGGCAAAGCGCCTTCAGGTGCTAAGAGGAGAGATTCTACCTCTGCGAATTTCCCAGTAATTTGAATCTTGAGTTGGTTCACCTTTGCATAGACGGGGAAGCTGGCTTCCACTCGTACCCAGTTCTCGCAAATATCATTAGAAAACTTAGGGTCTAGCTTTAAATGTTCCACCTCTTCCCATTGGGGCGTTAACTGATAAATGTGTACATGAGGGAAAGCATCTCTTCTCAGGTCTGCCTTTACCCAAATAGAGAGCGTAATTCTTTCTCCTTGCTGGAAAACAGAAAGGGGATGATCAAAAATTACTTCCTTCCCGTAGTCATACGAAAAAGTCTTCTCTCCCAAAATAGCCTGATCAGGCCTTGTCCCGTCAAAGCCCTGGTACCATAGCGGAAGGGTATCATTTGATTGCCAGCTTCCATCTTCAAGTTCTGTCCAGCTTTCAGACGCTATGTCCATTCCCAAAGGTGGATTTTGGGACCCAAGCTCATGTACACCAAGCTCTTTTAGGCGAACCCCATTCATATGCGCTATCTCTACTCCTTTTTTTTCAAGACCCGCCGGATCTAAATAGGGCTCACTTTCTTTACTTACTACCAGGATTTTCCTGCTATTATCTAACTCAGAAAGGATTTTTCGGGGTAGCCAGGGATGGGCATTTAACTGGAGAATATTCAATGCCTGCTGAAAACTACTCCTTGGGAGAAAGCCTGTAGCCTGTGGAACGCCCAGCTCATAAGAAGCGATTAAACTTTCCTTGAAAACGACAGGGTCGATCTGAATAGGAGAAAATTTTTCAGATCCAATGTGATATAAAGGAAGGGGGAGAATGGATTGAAAATCCGTCTTGGATAACCCTTTCTCATCCAGGGTATCTTGGTAAGTGTCTGTCTTAGCGGTAAAAGGATTGGGAGAATGGCTAATTCCACTTTTCCTGCCAGAAAGAAAGGTATACCCTTCCAAACCCCAAAAAAGGAATACAAACCCTAGCATGGTATAAGCCACTCCTTGGCCTTTCATTTTAGATATAGCTTGAAACCTATGATAGACACAGACAGCTAAAAAGAGGGACCATGTATAAAAGAAGATCCACCCAAACCTTCCCAGCGAGCGAAACTGCTTTAGGATGGGAAGGTAATCCAGTACATTTCTCATCCCCAGAAAGAAAGGAAAGGCAGTAGAAAATAAGAGAATGAGGAGAGAAAGCTGTACCCATCTCACCAATTGAGGCGGAGTCCCTTGTGGGAAATAGGAAATCCCATTCTTTTGAATCAGGTTCTTAGTCCACCTGAATAACAGATACAAAAACAGACTGGTCCCCAACAAACCTACATATACCTTAGACTCTAAGGTGAGCTTCCTCACCTCCACCAGACCATTTATGAACTCAAATATAGGGCCTTCTGCTGGGAGAAAAAGGCCTTCCCATTGCGTTTGATAGGCAAAGTATCCATAAGGATGGGTAGGTCTGTCAACCACATTATCTGTCAAAGCCAGAAATAATCCCATCATGATGATGGGAGAAAGGGTTATCCCAAATGCTACTAAGTGTCTTTTTAAGTGGGCTCTTCTCTCCTCATCATAGATCACGTCAAACAGCAAGTACCCTAGTAGCAGACTGCTCCCTATCATAAGATAGTATCCGTGAAAAGTGGAGAATACCAAAATCAGGCCAGCAGCCCATGCATACATAGTCAATTTGAGTTTCTCCTCCAGTTGGAGAATTCTCAATAAGGCGGGAATGAATACCAGAAAGGCCAAACTAAAGTGGCCGGAAAGCCTCATAAGCTGGGGAGACATCATCCCTATCAGCAAAGAAGCTAGCATAGCATAAAGCCAATGTATCTCCCAATTCTTTAAAATGGTGTATAACAGAATTACAGAAAGAGGGAAGCACAAAATCAACAAGACGTGCAATACCCCTACCATGACCTCCTCCTGCCCCAGCCAACTCAGGGGCGCACTTAAACCGGGGATGACTTCACAGAAAAAGAGGTGCTGCGGATAAGGGTAGTTCATTCCGCTAAACATCATTCCCCCATCATACTTCCCATACCAGGTATAGGCAAAGTAGTTACGGAAACCATCTATTCCTTCATCCAGCAAATACCCATTAGGTGACAGAAAAATATGGGGCATCATCCAATACATAACTCCCAACCCTAGCAGGAAGAGAGACAGCTGTGGAGCATATCGGAAGATGCGGGCTTTCATTCCACCAAACTAGTATGAGAGGACATAAAGAAGCAAGGCGACAGCTTGTATATAGCCCCTCTTTTCTGTTATTTCATATAAAACCCTTCATATGAGTTCTGAATTGGCCTTCGAAAGCATCTTCTCCGGTATCGTACTCGGAGGTTTCACCCTACTTTTCACCAATATCCCATGGTTTAACACCCTCCCCAAAAAACTCCTCCGATACGTCATGGGAATTTTCATGTTTCTCTATGGCTACCAATCTGTCAATCATGAGGGACCTGTATTTTCGAATGACGCCATAGTCCTGGGAATTTTAATGGGGGTCTTGGCCCTGGTCTTCTACAGTTCCCAATTACAGACCTCTTTTTGGAAAAAGTTTTATGGGATAGTTCCCACGGTCTTACTCTGCTACTTCATCCCGGCCCTACTCCACTGGCCTTCTAATCTCATTTCAGGAGAGGAATCTCAACTCTATTTCGTGTCGTCCAGGTATCTGTTACCTGCCTGTCTGGTACTTTTATGTATCAGCATAGACTTTAAAGGAATCATCAATCTGGGGCCGAAAGCCCTCATTATGTTTTTCACGGCTACCCTGGGCATCATCATTGGTGGACCTGTCGCACTTATCATTGCGCTGAATTTCTTTCCTGGCCTCTTTACCGCTACTCCACTGGACATTGCTAATGGCCTTTCTACTATAGCAGGGAGCTGGATAGGCGGGGGCGCTAACCAAACCGCCATGAAGGAAATCTTCGAGGTTCAGGATAACCTCTTTGCCTCCATGATAGTGGTGGA
>JBCDBC010000680.1:0-3945 GCA_039184535.1 Bacteroidota bacterium
AAACTGGCCTCCTTTGGTGAAATTACCAAGTATGACTACTATGGAGATGTAGTAAAGGACGCTGATCCTTCTTTATCTGAGGGAATAGGAGCAAAAGATGTAGTAGAGAAATACCTGAATGCTGTTGGAGGAGCTGATAAGTTAGCTGGGGTTACTGCTACCAAAATGATGATGGCACTGGAAGTGCAAGGTCAAACCATAGAAATGACCACTACCCGTAAGGATCCCAATAAATTCTTGCTGGTCCAAAAGCTTCCCCCAGCCATGGGAGGAGTGGAAATGAAGCAGGTGTTTGATGGGGAAAAAGGCTTAATGACCTCTCCTATGGGAAATCAGCCATTTCCAGAAGACCAAATCAAGGAGATGAAGTATGCTTCCAGCAACTTCATGGAGCTGGACTATGAGGCAAAAGGCCTTACGGCCGAGTTCAACGGCGTGAAAAACCTGGACGGTCAGCAGGTTTATGAACTTACCTTCTCCAGTGAAGACGGATTTTCTGCTGTCAGAAGCTATAGCATAGAAACTGGATTCCTCGTAAAAAATGTACAGGGAGGTCAGTCAGCGGAATACCAGAATTACGCAGAAGCTGAAGGTATCATGTTCCCCCATACCATTTTAGTCTCTACACCTATGGGGAAATTCCCGGCTAATGTTAGTTCTATAGAAATAAACCCGGAAATTGATGATTCCATATTCGCAGTAGAATAATGCTCGAATTAACATATTGACAAAAAAGGCGGCCAAAATCGGTCGCCTTTTTTTATCTCCAAGACTGCTTTTCTGTCCTGAATCTTAATGAGTATATTCGGGAACAACAGAAACTATGACCCAAACGTTTTGGATCAAATTCCAGGTTGATTTTGGCAAGGTACTACTACTAGCCTTTGGGTGGGCATTTGGGATGCTCCTCATGACGCTACACGAATATTCCTTACTTGGGGATAACGGTCATTACCCCAACGGAATGGCTTATAATTTTTCTGAAGCCATCTGGTTGACGCCTACCATAGCATTCATTGCAGGACTCTTCCTGGGAAGCTTTGAGATCTTCTACCTCTTCCCACGAATGAAGAGAAAATCCTTTGGGTATAACCTCAGATTTAAAGCCATATTCTACTTTATTCTCCTGTATATCATCATCGGAGCTGGGGTACACATTTACAATTGTATTCTTCTATCCACTAGTTTATTTGATGTAGAAGCTGTGAATGGGACCCGCCTATTCCTGGCCAGTCCATTCTCCCTCATCATAGTATTAATCTGGAGTGCCACCTTCATACTAATGTTGTTCATTCTCCAGGTTAGTGACAAGTTTGGGCAGGGCGTACTAAAAGACTTTATTCTGGGAAAATATCATCACCCCAAAATAGAAAAGAGAATATTCATGTTCCTGGACATGAAGTCCTCCACTACCATAGCTGAGAAACTAGGCCACATACAATACTTCCAACTTCTCAATGACTTCTTTAAGGATTTGACGGACCCTATAGTGGCCCATAAAGGGAAAATCTACCAATATGTAGGAGATGAGGTGGTGGTCTTTTGGGAAATGGAATCTGGCGTACAGGATGCTAATTGTATCAACTGTTTCTTTGCAGTAGAAGATCAAATCAAAAACCTAAGCTCCTATTATATGGAAACCTATGGTCTAGTGCCTGAGTTTAAAGCTGGGCTATATTTCGGAGAAGTAACTACGGGAGAAATTGGTATCATCAAGAAGGAAATCATCTTCACTGGAGACGTTTTGAATACCACAGCCAGGATACAGGGAATGTGCAACTCTACCTCCTCTAAACTCCTGGTATCCAAAGAATTAATAGAGCTCATCCCTATGAAGAAATCAGGATTTACTTACGCAGAAATAGGAAATGTTGAGCTTAGGGGCAGAAAAAGTAGGATTGAATTAGTTAGAGTTACAAAGAATACATTTCGAGAGAAAAAAATGATGTCGTCCAACTATGAATAAATTTTCTGTAAAGGTGGGAGATTCGGCCTTTGAGCTGGAAGCTAAGGAGCTGGACTCCCTGAATATCGTTCAACAGTCATCTTCACATTATCATTTACTTGACCACCACCAGTCTTATCAGGTAGAAGTACTGAACATTGATCTGGCTAACAAAAAACTGTCACTATTGGTCAATGGAAATACTTACTCACTGGAAATCAAGGATGAATTGGATCTACTGATAAAAGAACTGGGGTTCTCAACAGGTGGTTCTCAAAAGCAGAAATTCATCAACGCCCCTATGCCTGGATTGATACTGGATATTCTGGTAGAAGAAGGAGCTGAAATCCAGAAAGGAGATCCTCTCCTGGTTCTGGAAGCCATGAAAATGGAGAATATCCTGAAGGCAGAAGGTGAAGGAGTAGTGAAGAATATTGAAGCTACAAAAGGAGCTGCCGTGGAGAAAGGTCAGTTGTTAATAGAAATGGAATAGGTCAATGAAGAAAATACTGATAGCAAATAGAGGTGAGATCGCCCTCAGGGTCATGCGTACTGCCAGAAAGATGGGGATAAAAACAGTGGCCATCTATTCTGAAGCGGATAGAGAAGCACCACATGTACGATTCGCAGATGAAGCCTTTTTGGTAGGCCCTCCGCCCTCAGCAGAGTCTTACCTACAAATAGATACCGTTATTCAAGCAGCGAAGGATGTGGGAGCAGATGCCATACATCCGGGATATGGATTTCTGAGTGAGAATGCCACCTTTTCCCAAAAGGTGGAAGAAAGTGGGATCACCTTCATAGGCCCTAAGCCCCATGCCATCAAGGTAATGGGAGATAAGCTTTCTGCCAAAGAGGCTGTCAAGGAGTATGACATCCCCATGGTGCCGGGTATAGAAGAAGCCATCACAGATGTAGAACTAGCCAAGAAAATAGGCATTGAAGTAGGGTTCCCTATCCTCATCAAAGCCTCAGCAGGCGGTGGTGGAAAAGGAATGCGGATAGTAGAAAATGTAGAAGAACTTCCTGAGCAGATGGAAAGAGCCATTAGTGAGGCTACCTCTGCCTTTGGAAATGGATCGGTATTTATAGAGAAATACGTTACCTCACCCCGACACATAGAAATACAGGTCCTGGCAGATACGCATGGAAATATGGTCCATCTGTTTGAAAGAGAATGTAGCGTTCAGCGTAGGCACCAGAAAGTGGTGGAGGAAGCCCCTTCAGCTGTCCTGACACCTGAGATAAGGAAGAGAATGGGAGAAGCTGCTGTAAAGGTGGCCAAAGCCTGTGATTATATAGGAGCTGGAACCGTAGAGTTTCTGCTGGATGCAGATAAGAACTTCTACTTCCTGGAAATGAATACCCGCCTACAGGTAGAGCATCCTGTAACGGAAATGATCACGGGAATAGACCTGGTAGAACAGCAGATTAGGGTAGCCCGAGGAGAAGTACTTTCATTCTCACAAGAAGACCTGAACATTCAGGGGCACTCTTTGGAACTAAGAGTGTATGCGGAAGACCCACTCGATAACTTCCTCCCCAACGTAGGTACCCTAAGCAGTTACAAAATTCCGGAAGGTGAAGGTATACGAGTAGATGATGGCTATGAGGAAGGCATGGATATCCCCATCTACTATGATCCCATGATTGCGAAGCTGATCACTTATGGCGCTAGCAGAGAAGAAGCTATCCAACTGATGATAGAAGCCATACAAGCCTACAAAATTGAAGGTATTGCTACTACCCTCCCCTTTGGGAAATTTGTATGTGAGCATGAGGCTTTCACCTCAGGAGAATTTGATACCCACTTTGTGAAGAAGTTCTATTCTCCGGAAAGCATACTGAAAGCTAGTAAAAAGGAGCAGGAGATAGCGGCTAAAGTAGGGCTCAAGCTATTCCTGGAAGCTTCCAGACAATTAACCCCACCTGTAAACGCCGATGATAGTTGGCGCCAAAATCGTACATCCTAGACATGACAGATAAACTCAACATACTTC
>JBCDBC010000681.1:0-3942 GCA_039184535.1 Bacteroidota bacterium
AAATGTTTTCTCTGGAGGCCAGGATTACGTACAAAACCCCTGAAATCAGGCCAGTAATCTCAAGTACTTTTATGAAGCTAAATTCCAATGTTGATATTTTTTAGTCGTTTAGGTGCCATATATGGCAGTTGATGATACTAAAAAAGCTATTGATGTACATAGGTTTGGTCATGTTTTGATAGTTGAATAGCTTTTATTCCCCTAACAAGCCAACGGACCTCCTGGTTACAATTCGTTTATTTAAATAATTAATGTCAATGAATTAATTATTTCGAGCAGTTATTTTCGTATCTTACTCAAACATATTTATGCAAAAACCTATTCCATTTGGAGTATTAGTAATACTTCTAATCCTAAGTAGTTCCCTTGCATTTTCTCAACCTAAGTCAAAGAAGTTCGGTAAAGTTGATGATGATTTAGTTAGGATGAAAACCTATGAGGCGGATCCTGACGCTGAAGCAGTGGTTACCTACAATTATGGTCGTGCGTTCTTGCCTATTAGTGGAGCCAAGTGGCAAATAGAGTATGTATATCATAAGAGAATAAAAGTTCTGACTGAAGCGGGATTATCCTATGCAGACTTTGAGATTCCATATTATGCAAAAGATGGGCATGAATCTGTATTCAAAATTAAAGGAATTACCCATTCCATAGATGAAAATGGGAAGATCACAAAGGTACCTCTAGAGAAGAAAGATATTTACACAGAAGATGTAAATGGAAGTGTAAAGAAGGTCAGATTTTCTATGCCTCAGGTTACGGTTGGCTCTATTGTAGAAGTTAGCTACTGCTTGAATTCCCTGACTACTTATAACCTTA
The DNA here is from genome assembly GCA_039184535.1 of Bacteroidota bacterium. Lineage (GTDB taxonomy): Bacteria > Bacteroidota > Bacteroidia > J057 > J057 > JBCBKZ01. The sequence goes on from JBCDBC010000681.1 coordinate 820, forward strand.
AAAGATGGTACTTCCAGGAAATGATTCCTGTGATGTATAGCGAGTACGTTACCAAGATTCCAGAATGGTTTACGTATAGGCCCTCTTTTAGAGGCTACTTAGGAATTACGGATAAAAAGGAAACCAACTATTCTGAATCAGTCAATAGGACCTATACTACCCAAGCTCAGAATGGATCAACCCGTATGGGAATGTCAAACGCCCAAGTGAGTGGTTCGGAGACTGTTTTCATTATGGAAAATGTTCCGGCTTTTGTAGAGGAGCAATATTCGACAACAGCGACAGACTATCTGAGTAGCTTAGAATTTCAGCGCCAAACAGAAAATATTCCTGGAAGAACTTTTAAGACAGTTATTTCTACATGGGAGGAGTTGGCTAAGGAATTGCGTGAATTGGAATCTTTTGGGAGAGTAATTAAACCTCTTGGGACTTATAAAAAGCAGCTAGAAGGAGTAGAACTAGAGGGAAAGACAAATATCGAAAAAGCGGCTATGGTCTTTGACCAAGTGAGGAATAGTATCACATGGAATGACTCCTATGGAATGTTCGTGAGGAATTCTGTGGGTGATGTCTTCAAAAAGGGAGAGGGAAATAGTGGAGAAATAAATCTCATTATGACAGGCATGATGAAAGCTGCTGGGCTTAATGCCTATCCAGTCCTAATCAGTACTAGAAGACATGGGATCATGAGAAAGGATTATCCTATCATTAGCCAGTTCAACCATGTAATTACGCTGGTAGATATAGGAGAAGGATGGGTTACCCTGGATGCTGTTAGCAAAATATTAGATTTTGGAGTATTACCTGTTAATGACCTAAATCGGGCCGGCCTACTTATCACAGATGAGGCCGTAGAATGGATAGATATTAAGCCGGTAAGCCATTACAAGCATGTTGCTAGTGTGATAGCCTCCATAGATGATGACCAACTTAAGTTGGGCGTAAGGGTACAGGACAAAGGATACTCAGGTGCTAACAGCAGAGTGCTATACAATAAGAAAGACAAAAAATGTGAAGAATTTCTTCAGGCTTTCCTTGAGGACGGATTTACTGAAATGGAGATAGATACTGCCTGGGTGAAAGAGTACTCCTCCAAAACAGGTTTTGTAGCTGGTGGAGATGTGTACACTTCTGATTTTATAAATCAGGCGGGAGATTTTATCTATGTGGAACCCATGATGAATGAAGCCATGGAGGAAAATCCCTTCAAGCTGGAAAAACGTATGTATCCAGTAGATATCCCAGCACCTATAGATGAAACCTATACCCTTATGCTGACCATTCCGGAAGGCTATGAGGTAGCAGAGCTTCCAGCAGCTACCAAGGTGGTTACTCCTGATAAATCAGCCTCCTTTATGTACCAAGCTGGAAATATGGGTCAGGTGGTTCAGCTTCAGGCAAGATTGAAAATAGATAAGACGCTTTTTCTCCCTGATGAGTACGAAGGGCTTAAGAGTTTCTATGATCATGTAGTGAAGAAACAAGCTGAGCAAATAGTCCTTAAAAGAAAAACCTGATAACTGTTAGATGAAAAGCTTAATCAAACAATTTAAGGGGACCTTTGTAAGGTCCCTTATTCTGGCTTTACAGTTGGGATTATGGGGAGCTACTTCCTTACAGCCTATCTTGGGTCAGGATGGGGTTAACCGAATGATTCCCTTCAATCCGGAGCAGTTAAAGTTTACTACACATACTGATTTCCCGGATGCTGAGGCCATCGTATTGGCAGATGTGGGGACATTTTCTACCATTGATGGTGGAAACAAATGGATAGGCCATACCCACAGGCAAGTTCGTATTCAGATACTTGCAGAGTCTGAGATAGATAGAGGAAATATTGAGCTATATTTTTACCATGTAGGCGGGGCAGAGAATATCAGCAGGATAAAAGGAAGAAGCTACAACCTGGAAGATGGAAAACTGGTTACCAGTGTGCTAAAGAAGAAACAAGTATTTAGAGAAAAGATAGATGAAGAATATACCAGAATCAGATTCTCTCTACCTAATGTAAAAGTAGGCACAATCATAGAATATGAATACCTGAAAGCTGAGGATAACCTCTTTACCCTTACGCCTTGGTATTTTCAGGCTGATATTCCCACAAAAGTCAGCGACTATAAAGTATATCTTCCACCTAATTCAGATTATACATATGTGGTTCTCGGAGGTAACCAAGATAAGTTTAAGTCTGAAGGCGAGAACAACTGGAAGATGGAAAACTTACCGGGTATAAAAGAAGAGCCTTATTCTTCCAGCATCATTAATTACCGATCCCAGTTAAGATTTCAGCTGAGGGGGGTTAATAGAGGTGGACAGTACAAGAAGGTTTTGGATGATTGGCCCTCTTTTACAAAGAAGCTACTGGAAAATCAGCAGCTGGGAGGTAGACTTAAGCAAAAATTAACCGTAGATCCTGACTTCTGGAATGAAATAACCTCTATATCCGAGCCCAAAGAAAAAATGATCAGCATCTACAATCATGTGAAAGATCGCATGAAATGGGATGGAGAACATTCTTATTTCTCCTACAGAAAGACAGATAAGGCTTATCTGGAAAACTCTGGTACTAGTGCTGAGATTAATTTTATTCTGATCCAGCTACTGAGAAAAGCCGGAATCAAAGTAGACCCCCTGCTGATTAGTACCCGAGATAGACTAAAACCTATCAAAGATTATCCTCTGGTTTCAGCCTTCAATCATGTCATTGCCTATGCCATAGTAGACGGTCGCTCGTTTTTACTGGATGCTACAGATCCCTTAAGACCGTACACCTTATTGGCTTATGAAGACCTGCATCATACAGGCTGGTTATTGAAAGAGGATAACCCTAGATGGGTAGAAATACCCGGTAAATTCCCTGCCATTAGTAGTGTAAGCGGTATGGGAAGTATTGAGGAAGATGGATTCAAGGCTGAGTTTAGTGGCTTTGCGAAGGGATACTACGCCTTGGCCATCAGAAAAGAAGTAGAAGAAACCGGTCAGAAAGCGTACGCTAAAACCCTCGCAAAAGAAATGGATGCCAATGATGATGGAGAAATCTTTCAAATAGAAAACCTATCTGACATAGAGGAAGCAATTAAGTGGAAGTATCAAATTGGGGAGAATGAGTATGTGATAGATAAT
>JBCDBC010000682.1:0-3939 GCA_039184535.1 Bacteroidota bacterium
AGCTAATAAGCAGCCCAAGGAACCTGTCCATCAGTCTTTAGGTTCTATAAGATCTTTAAAGAAACAACTCATGAATAAATATCTACTTCTCTTTGGTCTGGGGTTAAGTCTCCTCGTAAATCCATCTACCGCTCAAACTGTAAATGGCATCCCTTTATCGGATATAGATACCAGGTACATAGAGCTCGGAATAGAATATTTTTCTTTAAAAAATCATGTAGAAGTCATCATTGACTATGGTCAGGCTGTTAAACAGCCCAGGAATCAATATCAGTCCTTATTGGATGAGAATGGCAAACCCTTGAGGTTCAATTCCAGCATGGACGTCATAAACTTCATGTATGAGCAGGGATATGAACTCACCTGCAACTATGATGGACAAGAGCCGGGTAATCTCTTCCGCTTCTATGTGCTAAAGAGAAGAACAGAATGAGTCTTCCTGCCACGGTAGTTTCATCGCTCAAAACCATATTGTAAGTGATGAGTATGACACGCCCCACATAAGGTTACGGAGACTCATTCTTAACGCTTTTTGATATTGGAAGGCTGGTTTCATTTGATCACTTACTAATTAGGTTTGATTATGTAAGCTTCCCTTGTTTCCCACCATTAAAATGGTGGGCTCAAAGTCAAAAAGTAAGTGGTCAGTAAAGCGCGTCCCAAATCGTCTTCCCAGTGGGCTTGCAGCGAATTGCCAGAAGGGTCGGCTGGGATCTCAAAATGGCCATTCAGGCTATAGATGGCGGCTGACCCGCAAGTCCATGCCCTCTATCCCACCGCCATGACGGGCTCTTTTAGGCTGGTTTCATTTGATCCCCTACTTTAGCAGGATATACATAGATAATCATCTCAAATAACCTATCCACTCAGGGGTAATCCCTTCTGGATCAATCTATTAACTAACTGTGAATCTGGATAATGAAACCTCTTCAAGGTTCTGGTATTTAGATCTAGAAGAGATCGCATTATTATAGTTCCAGCAGATACGTACCATGACCCTGAAGGGAGTCACGCAAAAGATGAGATTGATAGTCATATATTTTTGATCTGCCCTATCACTCCTCCTTCCCACACTTAGGATAAGTATCTCCACACGCTTATCCATACCTCATTCCAAAATCTGCCCCAAAAAGGTATTATGAGTACACGTATCCTAAAACCTTAATATCTCTCTATGAGAAAGCATATACTTTGCCTTTTGGCAGCATGTACCTTAAGCGTTGGCCAAGCTCAAACAGTTAATGGAACTCCTCTAGAAGAAATCACATCCGAGCACCTGGACGTACGGGTTATGTCTCAGTCCTTTAATCGGATTAGGGTAGTCTCTATAGATTATGGAGAGTTTGTCAGACCTAGAGATGCCATTCTGCTGGATAAAAACGGAAGAGAATGGGAGTTTAGCTCTAATGCTGATGTCCTGAATTTCTTCAGTGTCTACGGTTATCAGTTGATCAGTTCTTATTCTGAAAATGAAGGCTATCCCATACACTTTGTACTTCAGAAGAAATGAACGCCCCAGGCTTTACTGGAATAGATTAAGGATACCCACTGACTAAGCATTTAGTACTTCTAATCAACAATATTCTATCTATGAAAAACTATATTCTTATCCTCTTAGCAGGATTTACCCTTACATTTTCTCAGGCCCAAACCGTCATGAACACTTCTTTGGCGGAACTAGACTCTAAGTATCTGGTAGCGGAAATGGAATGGGAAAGGATTCCCAAAAAGGATAGGGCCACTGATAAGAAATTAGCTGCTGAACTGATCTGTCATTTTGATGAGGGAGAGTTTCCTGTTAAAGATGAAAGTGGTGCCCCTATCAAATTTAAATCTGAGGTAAGTGCACTGAACTTTATGGAAGACAATGGATTCGAGTTAACCAGTTCCTACTTCGGTATGCGAGACGGACTTGTCTGGAATACCAGACGCTATATATTTAAGCGGAAGGGGTGATGGGTTAGACGGTTATTATTTCTCACCCATTGAGTAGCTAACCGTCCCTTTTACCAGTTTTTACTCCTACTAGCTTGGGGCTTAAACCTCAAGCTAGTAAGGGTTACGTGAGTCCCATATGCTTAGACCCCATCTACCCCGATTTCCATGTGAAGTCGTTGTACTTCGACAAGCTCAGCAACCAAGGCTCTCGAAACGAAAAAGAAAAATGGAACATTAAGTCAGTTCTACAGAAATCTCTTTTGTGTCAACCTAAACTCATTCTCCTATGAACAGGCTCCATGCATTTCTTTCTTCCGGTCCATCATTCTCATCTTCTTTGACAAGAATGTCCCTATTTTTCTGCTTGGTAGTAACCATTACCCATGCTTCTGCCCAAACCTTAATGGATACTTCTTTAGCAGAAATTGATAGTGAATACCTAGTAGCTCAAATAGCCTGGGAGAAAATTCCTAGACGGGAGAGAACAACTGATACTAGGCGCATCTGTAAAATTCTCTGCTATTTCGATGAAGGGCTGTTCCCCATAAAAAATGATACTGGAGATGCCATCTCATTTAAGTCTACCACAAGTGCCTTAAACTTTATGGGGAAGAATGGCTTTGGGTTAGTAAGCTCTTTTTATGGGATGCAGGAGGAATTCCATTTGAACGCCAAGCGCTTCATCTTTAAACGAAAAACAAATCCATAACCCAAAACGATCTAAAGATCTCTCTTTCTATTATTCAACCTATCTACATGAACAAGAGCTTACTCTTCCTTACCAATTTCTTCCTCATATTCTCCCTTATACTTTCTAAGACTGCTTTCTCTCAGGATCTCAACAGAATTGACGGAACCCCTATCTCTAAGGGCAGTATAACAGAGAAACTTCAATTCTTGCAGCAAGAAGCCAACGTCCACGGCCTATCTGTCATGGTCATGGATCCAGAGGAGATACTTTATGAGGGCGCTTTTGGCATGAGCAATATGAATGAAGGAATACCACTATCCAATACACAAACCTTCTACGCCGCCTCCCTCAGCAAGCCTCTTTTTGCCTACCTGGTCATGCGGTTAGTAAACGAAGGAAAACTGGATCTGGATAGACCCATAGTAGACTACCTGGATAAGCCTATAGGAGAATATACCTTCAAGCATGATTATGAAGGCTATCAGGATATACAATCAGATGAGAGGCATACAAAGATCACCTCCAGAATGTGTTTGTCTCATTCGAGTGGCTTTCCTAACTGGCGCTACATAGGTAAATCAGGCATTAACTTCGGTAATCCCTTGACAATAGAATTTGAGCCGGGCACTCGTTACAGCTATTCAGGTGAAGGCATCCAACTCCTTCAATTGGCGGTAGAGCAAATCACTGGACAAGGATTGGAGGATTTAGCCATTGAATATGTCTTTGAGCCTTTAGGCATGGAGATGACCAGCTTCCTTTGGCAGGAAAAGTTTGAAGGAAATTATGTGCTAGGACACCACAAAAAGAAAAAGGTCCTCAACAGGAGAAAAAGAGATCAGGAATTTGCCGCAGGAAGTATGGAAACTACTCCTCAGGATTACGCAAGATTCATTCAAGCCGTATTAAGAGGAGAAAACCTGAGCAAAGATGCTTTCGAAGAAATGATTTCTCCTCAAATAGCCATCACCTCCAAGCAGCAGTTTGGGAAAAACGCTACAGTGGAAACTGATGAGAACAAAGGCATAGGACTGAGTTATGGTCTTGGGTGGGGCATCTACAACACTCCCTACGGCAAAGCCGTCTTTAAGGAAGGACACCTGCAGGGGTGGGAACATTTTACCGTGTTCTACCCAGAACAGAAGAAAGGTATCCTCATCATGACCAACAGCTCCAATGGGGAGAGCATTTTCAAAGAGCTCTTGGAAGTGGTCATGGGAGATTCCTGGATGCCCTGGTATTGGGAGAATTACATTCCCTATAATGACTAACGCCTCATAGAAACCTTAATCACCATATTTTGTATATTG
>JBCDBC010000683.1:0-3938 GCA_039184535.1 Bacteroidota bacterium
GAATAGTGAGATTATGGGTATCTACTATATCAAAAAGAGAAAGTGAAACATGACCTTCGGATTCTTTAACTTGAGAATGATATTTCTCAATTTTCTCAATAGCGTTAAAAGGAATATAGACCTGGGACCCAAAGCCATATCTAAGTTTCAATTCTTTTGACTGATGATCTATGAGAATGAGTCTTTGATTCATGGATCGAAGAATGGCCAGTACCTGCAGAATGGCATAACTACCTAACAAACTGAGAACCCAAGCTAGTCGTGGGTTCCAGTGGTCCACCAAAATATGGACTACTATGGTTTCTACCATCAATAGGAAAATCAAGGCTGAAATAATGGACTTAATTCCACTTCGCTGAAAATAGGTATACCCATTCTCCTGGCTAGTATGCTTCTTTCTCCAGCTAAATAAGTAGTACATGACTGCCATTTCAGTCGCAAGAATTCTCCCAATACGTCCTGGGAATACATCCTGGCAGGCTAGCAGCAACCTATCGTAAAAATCTGTGCCCTTGACATTCTTTAAGAAGGTTCTCAAAGAACTCATCTTATAGATCAGCATGCTAATGACTCCGACTTCTATTAGCGGGATAGCTATGGTTTTCACTCTCACTAGTAGCTGCTGATGGGCTGCTGGAATGATCCAACTGGCCAATAACAAGCCCAGGATGAATACATAGATGATGGTAAAGTTGGGGATCTTCTTCTTACGGATGAGAAAGAAGTATCCTATAGGTACTGTGATCAATAGATCGAGTAAAATCCCAACGGAAAGCTGAGAGGGAGATTCGAGGAATAATCGGGTAGTTGGGATAAATGCTAAAAAGGATACCACCAATATAAGGAATCCAAATGCTCCATAACTGAGACCTACTGGCTTGTTCATGTACGTCAGATTAAAGCTTTCATTTAAGATTCTGGCAGAAGAATTGAGATTCCGCTAAGCCTCTATTTATGCTAACTACCCATACACAAAGTGGTTTTCACATAAGGTCATTATTCTCTTAGTATCTTAGCTACTGCAATGGCAAAGGCAGCATTAATGGCGTGATAGTTTTCTCCCTCTTTTCCTAGTGCTTCCGGCCATGCGCTGTGCGTAACTACCACCAGATTTTCAGTGGGGTCTACCCAAATCATTTGTCCGAAAATGCCATAGGCCGCAAAGGTTCTGTTGCCATCAAGTCCGTAGTCTGGCCACCAAAGGGCTCCATAATAATCCGCCCCCTTTGAAGGAGCCGTGGTTTCTGCTATCCAGTCTTCTGGCAGGACTCTCTGATAAAAAGGAGAACCCTTAAGTTCATTTAGGGTAAATAACCCTATTCTCCCGTAGTCTCTAAGCGTAGCACTGATACAGCAACCTCCACTTTCCGTTCCACCTCTGCTTAGCAACCACCAGTTGGCATCTGATTCCATCCCAAATGGAACCCAGATTTTTCGGGATAAATAAGCCGAAAGATCTTCCCCTATGGCTGAGCGCAGGGCCATGCCTACCAATCTGGTTTCTGCCGTGTTGTAGTTGAACCTTTCTCCCGGGGGAGCTACTCGCGGCAGCTTCTTCACGTACTCCAGCATACCAGCAGTTCCCTGGATAGGCACAAATTGCCGGATATCGCTTTCTGGATCATTATAGTTCTCATCCCACTTTACTCCGGAAGCCATTTGCATGGTATGCCAGAAGCTAACATCTTCATACGCACTTCCTGCAAGTTCAGGCAAGTAGGTTGTGATAGGGGCATCCAGGTTGGTAATAAGCCCATCTTTCACAGCAGCCCCCACTAAAAGAGAAACCACAGATTTTGCCACGGAGAATGATATCCACTTGCTTTGAGGGGTGTTTCCCTGAGCATATCTTTCCAATACTACCTCTCCATTCTTTATGACTAATAAGCCAAAAGGTTGATTATGCGCTATAAACTTGTCAAAAGTATAGGTGCTATCCTTAAACTCGAAAGCCAACGAAAGCAGATCAGTATGTTCTTGCTGGGGCAAAACAGAGGGATTGGGGCCGGCCTCGATTTCCCTGGTGTTCCAAAGATGCGCTATGTTTCTAAAGCCCAGGACTTTTTCTTCGTGGGTCCATTCATAGACAGTTTTCCCGAGCATTTCATTTCGCATGGGGCCAGAAATCTCAGTTGAGGCGTGCTCATTTGACCCTAATTCAGGCCCTCTACAATTTAAAAGGGAGAAAAATAGCACAGTATAAATAGGTAAGTGGAAGTAGTAATGTAGGGTTTTCATGGGTTCCACCAAGTTATCAATTAAAAGCAGAATTCTTTTGATCGACTTAGGTATGGAGTTGGCTAATTCTTTATTCTCACAAAATATCCCTCATAGAATAGTCCCGTAGGTTCTCCATCCTCCGTGTACTGGACTGATTTCATATGGTATTCATCTCCATCTATCCATTTGTAATGATAGATGCGGTAAGTTCCTTTGGCCTCTCCTTCAAATACCAGTTTCAATGTCACATCTCCTGTTTCGGATACCGTTCCAGCACCACTCCCTGCTCGTATAGTCCCAAAGCTGGATAGGTGTTGTACTTCTCCGGTATTAGGATTATAGGACCAGAAGATGTGGCCATTGGGTTCCGGGCCATCTATGATAGATAAGAGACTGTTATCTGTATTTAGCTGTGTGGTAACCGTATGATGACCTGGGATTTTGATGGTCTCCGTTTCTCCTCCCCAGTTTTGGGTCCAGTCATCATCTTTCAGCGTCCATTCTCCTATATACTTGTTGAATGGATTCTTTGAGAAATCTTTGGTACTTCTGCCGTTAAGCTCATATTCTATGGAAGTAGTCTGCGACTTAAGCCTTGGAGAGAAGAATAGAAATACGGCAGATAGAATTAGGGTGGTTGCTTTCATCATGTAGTTTGTGTGTTCAGAAATTCTGCTCTAAGGACAGAAAAAATTTACTTTGGGTGCATGCTTTCCACAAGCAATTAGATTTTCTCATTTGGCCATAAAACTTCCCTTCAAGACCCAATTTGAGTTTATTGCCTTTTAGGCAGCAGAGGGCTAACTTCCTTCAGCTCCAAGCTAGTCAGAAGAACACCGAATAACACCTTACTCTTATGCGTTTACCCATACTGCAGTTGGCTTTTATGCTAAGTCTCCCTCTAACATTCATCTCCTTAAGGGCCCAGGACCCAAAAGTCTATTTGAATGACATTCAAGTTCATTGGCAAGAAGACAACATTCACTTTTGGTATCGCAAGGATTTAAAGGAGAACGAACGCGAGTTTGTCCTGGTCAACGCACAAACGGGTGAGAAGAAAGCTGCATTTGACCATGACAAGCTGGCCCAATTATTAGGCACTAATCCTCAACAGCTACCATTTGATGAGCTGAAATTCACAGACAACTCCAGTATCATTCATTTCTATACTTATGACGGAAAAGGATGGGCCTATGATCTGGTAAAAAATGAAATTCAGGCACTGGAAATAGGTAGTAAACGAATAGGTAGTATACCTCCAGATTCCATCATAAGTTCTACTTACTATGGAACTGGCTCCACCTCCATCACCTTTCGTAATGAGTTGGATAGGGCGATTTCTGTTTATTGGGTAACAGGAAACGGCGAGCGCATTTGGTATCACGATTTATCTCCTGATAGCAGTTACAACCAAGGTACAGGAGTTGGTCATTTCTGGCTCATTACAGAGCAAGGAATAGATACGGCAGTAATAGGTGCCTTCCGTGCCAGGAAGTTTGAAGGAACCGCCATCATGAATGAACATGTCCCTGTACCCATAAACCCCCAAGATGAACCCACTCCTGAAACAGTCCCTTCGCCAGATAGTACTATGGAAGCCTTCGTTAGGGATGATAATCTTTGGATCAGAAATCTGGTAAATGGAAGGGAAACTCAACTATCCATGGATGGCGCTAAACTGTTGTCCTATCATCGTGATGCCATACGGGAAAGAGCCA
>JBCDBC010000684.1:0-3933 GCA_039184535.1 Bacteroidota bacterium
GGAAGATCTGTCGTATTCTGGAAGTAAGTAATCCAGATCACTGATCAGTGTATCTTCTTCTATCTCCTGATTATCCAGGCTAAAGAAAAGGGTGTCCCCTATATTTGCTCGTCTGTTTTGACTAAGTGCGTCCCACATGGTGTGCTTAGGACTGATGTAAATACTGTCCCCGAACAGATATTTCCATGAGTAATCCAGCTCATTCCACCAGTTAGCCAGTCCCTGCTGCTCACTAACCTTGGAGGTATAAATACTTACTACCTTCAAGTCCTGCTTGGCTACATCCAGGTTCATCTCAATGAATCGAACCTGGCTTTGATTTACGCTATCATTCTCCACACTTATCCCTTGAAGATTTCTGCTGGTAGTAACTGTGAAGTAAACTTTGTCCTCTGCATTTACCCGGTAGTCTACATTCTCTACTAGGAATTCAAATCTTACGTCTCTGTAAAAGAAGTCGATATCTTTTAGGTAGGCCTGAACGTCTTTTCTGGTGCTAACGGATCTTCCTGACACCAGATCATCTTCTATTTGGACCTCAGTATCCTCAAAGGCTTTAAGAAAGCTCTCATTGATGATGGTTTCTTTTTCACGGGTGGGGCTTTCTTCACTCCCCAGTATATTAAAGGAGAATTCCAGGAAAGAGACCATCCTCCTTGCCTGTTCCTTATAAAGGTCCACTTCCTCAGCAGATAGAATGGAGGAGGCACTTGACTGAGCATGGCCATGCTGTACTGATAACAGAATGCATATCAGCGTAAATAGTATTCTGAAGGGATGTGAATGTATATGGTCCGTTGTCAACCTCATGAATGGGTGCTGCTAAAATTACTATTCATCCTCTCTATATATAAACTTCTTGAGCAGGGATTTCTTATCTTCTGGTGCCCTGCTTAGCTGAGAAATCAACCATCCTCTATTATAACCGCTTCTTCTGAATTGTGCTAGTTCAAAATACCAATTATCTATCTGGAAAAAGTGAAACTTAACCTTTTTAACTGTAAGAAATCGCAGTTTTGATTTGTAAACTTCCTTGAGAAACAACTTCATCATGGTTGTGCCCTCTTCTGGGTCTAAATATTGAGAGATGTTTTCCTTATCACTAAAGACCTTTCTTACATTCATAAAGGAAAGCTCATGGCTCATGGGATGAATAAAGCCCATGGGCTTCCTATTGCCTGGAGGAAGGTACAATCTGCTCGTATCTGGTAGGGAGGATCTTCTGTGGTAGGGCTTGAAGTACACATGACTAAAGACCCATTTAGATCCCACAGTCTCTTCCCTCAAACGTAAAAAAAAGATGGCTTCCTCCTGTCTGCCTTTATATCTGAACGTAGTGCTTAGCTCAGCAAACCATTCTCCTGCATGGAAATCCAGAAAAACTGGATCAGGCTCCAGGGTGATTTCTTGCATGAAAGAAGATTTGAGAGAGTCTTCCATGGAGGGGTTTACCTCATCAAACAATTCCTTGAGATATTTTAGCCTCATTTCGCGGTTGCGATACATAGGATTATTGGAGAAATACCGCTCTCCATTTGGGGATTCTTCACAATTAAAGCGTCTGAAGAACTGGTTGATTTGTTTTGTTTCTGCATAGAATACGCTGGCATCTCCTTCATAAAGAAAATCCTGGTACTGTTGTGCTTTCAGACCAGTTGAAAGAGCCGGGAATAACAGGATCAGATGCCAGATTTTTCTCATTGAGTGGTTTCTGCAACTCGAATATCTCCAAGTAGCACATCCCAAAATTCGATCACTCTACCACTTATTTGGGTGCGCTTCCTTTCTACATACACCGTAATGTCCTTTTTGGTTGTATCCATATACTTTAATCCATCTGCTGTGGTCCCCTCGAAGCGCTGATAAATGGTAATTATGCCTACATATCTCCCATCTGGTTGGAGCTCTAAGTCAGAAATATACTGGATATTATACCAGCGTATACTTACCCTGTCATAATTGAGGGCCATGAGACGCTCAAAATATTTTCTTACCCCAAAGTACTGAATCTGTTCTCTGTACAGGGAAGAAACCCCGATTTCACTGCCATCAGCAAATAGCTCTACAGCTCTGTCAATGACCCTGTTAGCTTCAGAGAATGGGGTACTCTTATTCCCTATGATGCTTATATAGGTACTAAGGTCCCTCACTTTTTCCAGCGCAAGAGAATCTATGGCCTGCTTACGCTGGGGACTCAGGACATCCTGCGCAAAACTCTGGTTGATACAAAAGAACGCTAACCCTAAGTAGAGAACAATTTTATGGGATCTGAACATAACTACTAGTTAATCTTGATAAGTTCCAATTCCTTTATCTTGCCTGAAGCATCATAAATGACATTGTTAACCTCGTTAGGGTTTTTTCTCTGATCTTTAAGATAGTTCAGGTACTTTTTAATGGTAGTGGGTCTATCGTAGTCTTTTATGCCTGCTGATTGATGGATGATAATCAGAACAGGAGAGTCTTCAGAGGAAAACAGCTCCAGTGCCTCTGCAATTTTCATATTGGCCATACTGGTATTCCCTGCGTTAATGATGTCATTTAGGGCAGAGGTAACCTTTCCTTTTTTATCTTGTTCTCTTTTACGCTTCGCTTCGTTTTCCAGTATAGTCCTTTCACTTGCCAGTTTCTCTTCTACTTTTCGGATCAGATCTACTACCTCTGGATCTGAAAGACCCAGGTCTTTAATATCCTTGAGCCTTCTTTCTTTCCCTTCTAACTCCTGTATACTTCTGGAAGGGGGAGAAGTATACATGGCAGTTAACTGATCCTTGATCCTGTTAAGTCGGTCATTCTCTGTATTGACTACTGGTTCCGGGGTAGTAGTTTCTGCTACCTTCTTCTTTCCCTTACAACCCGTCCCTACTGCCATAAAAGCAGCAAGTGATAGGTAAATAACGGTCCTGAAAAAACGCATACTAAGTGGGTTCATGAACTGCTGGATTATTTTGTCAATTATAAGAAAGGAAGTTGAATTCCTAAGAACTTTTGAAGAACAGTTATTACAAAAATTAAGCCTAGCACAATGGGACAAACATAAGTAATCATCAAATTTACAAAGCCTTGTACCATGGATCCTTCATAGTTGGGGTTACCTGATGCAATCTCTGCTGAGAGTGATTGTGTTTTCCACTGAGTAGCTATAAATATACTCATGAGAAATCCCCCAAGAGGAAGCCCTACATTTAGGAAGAGGTCTTCTACCATATCCATAAATGCTTTGGTTTCTCCTCCATACGAAATAAATGATGAAAGGCTTTCCGATCCTCCCTGGGAAAGCATACTAGGTACACCTACCAGAAAGCTAAGTAACGCTAAACCTATCACCGTTGTTATACGATTTACCTTATGTTCATCAGTGACGTAAGCTACCGGCACTTCTAGTAGGGAAATGGTCGAAGTCAGGGCGGCTACGCTCAACAGTAGAAAAAAGGTAGCCCCTATAAAGGTCCCAAAGGCGCCCATGCTCTGGAATACTGCTGGTAAGACTACAAACACCAGTCCGGGACCAGCAGTAGGCTCCATATTCTGCGAGAATACCAATGGGAATATCATCAATCCTGCTAGAAAGGCTACCGTAACGTCTGCTGCTGTTACTATCCCTGCTGCAGAAACCAGGTTTTCTTTCTTATTTAGGTAAGAACCATAGGTGATGAGTGTACCCATTCCTAACGAGAGAGAAAAAAATGCTTGCCCCATGGCAGAGTAAACTGTTTCAAAGCTGACCTCGGAAAACTCAGGTAAGAGATAGAAGGTAACCCCCGCCATGGCATTGTCCAGTGTGAGAGCATAAATGATCAGACCTGCTAATAATAGAAATAAGAAGGGCATTAAGATCTTGGAGGCTAATTCTATCCCGCTTTGAACTCCTCTCAACACAATAAAGGCAGTAAGTGCCATAAAAATGAGAGAGAAGAGCATATTGTCTGAAAA
>JBCDBC010000685.1:0-3931 GCA_039184535.1 Bacteroidota bacterium
CGTTTCTCCAGTAAATCCTGAGGGAGTTAGAAAAGTATCCACCCCAGCAATGGAGTCCCACGAATAGATGATATTCTCTGGTACATCAGAGAAGAGTAATTTCTCTTGGCTGGGAACCCATACAGGTCCTTCACCCCAAGTATAACCTTCGCCTAGTATGCTGATTTTGGCAGTGGTATCTATGATGCCAGCCAAGGCAGGATCATGAACCCGAATTTCCCCTATGTAGAGATCTTTGGCAGGTTGATCACCTGAAGATTGGCAGGCTATAAAGAGGGTAAGGGGAAGAAATATTAGGTGAGAGATAAGTTTCATTGAGTCATTCCTTTGAGGAAACTTAATAAAATATTTTGAATGCCTCAGTTTTTGGGTGTTAAATGATGCGATAACCAATTTTTTAAGTCATACAGTGTCTCTTTCTCGAACCCATGAAAGATGTAAGCCCCTTGAAAGTCAAGTGCTTGCCAGTGTTCTATGTATTTCTGTAAAGGCAGAATTCCTTTTCCAATAGTGGTGGGGGTTCCGTCTGAGGATTTATCCTTCACATGGACGATTTCCGTATGGGGAAATAGACTGAGAATATCTGTTCGGATAACTTCTATGGCTTCTTCTGCACTGTTTGTAGGGACCAGGTTTGCCAGGTCAAAAATGATTTTTAAAGGGGGCCCCCTCATAGGTAGTTAGTAATTTGAGGGCCTTCTCTGTATTGTGGATCACATTGGTGTATTCTGGTTCTATCCCTAGGCGTACCTCATATTTCTCAGCTATTTCAAGGAGAATATCCAATTCTCTACAAAATGCTTCCCAGGCTTTTTCGGAAAAGTTTTCTGGATGGGAGGCCCATTTGTCATCTGTATTTAATGTGCCTGTACAAAGGCTGAGTAAGGGCTTCCCGAGTAGGTAGGCTACGCTGGCGGCTGCTTCCACCCCTTTTCTTCCGGCTATTAGTTCCTTCCTATGTGGATGGATCATATTATAGGTGCAGGATATAGAAGCTACTTTCATGTTTCTCTCTGAAAGGCTTCTTTGCAAAGCTGCTACTTCTTCCTCCTGTATGTAGTAGGGTAGGGGAGAATGACCCATGAGTTCCCAATTGATGTGAAGCTGATGAAATCCATGTGTACATACCTTCTCCAGAATAGTGTTTGGGGATTCTCCTGAGAACATTTTGGAGAACAGACCAAGTTTTTGGTTCATGCTTGTACATCCTTAAGGTATATGCGTTTTCCCGTTTTGACAGACCTGGCTATGGCTTCCATACCCCTCATACAATGTATGCCTTCCTTCCAACTGCAGCCTTTCTGTGGACTGCCCTTCAGAATGGTGTTAGCAAAGCCCTCAACTTGTCTTCTGTAGAAATGTCCGTCAGCTCCTAGAGGGCTTTTGTAAATGCCTTCTTTCTCAGAGAAACATTGAACCTCACTGGATTTATAATACCAGGGATTGAAAGTCTTACCCAGTACACTGCCGTGTTCTCCGTAGATTTGGAAGCCTTCATGCCAGTCCATTCTCACCGCTATAGTCAGATCCAGGTGCCCATTCGCCCCATTCTCAAAAACCGTATCTATGAACCAGCAGTAGGCCCCAAACTTTTCAACCAGTCTGGCTTGAACGCTCTCTATGGGCCCAGCCAAGAATAAGGCGGTATCCAGCAGGTGGCTTCCATGGGCCAGCATGTAGTAGCTTTCCTTGTCAGCCTTAGGGTTAGTAACAGGTTTTCTGACGAGCTTGGAGGTTACAGGAAGGGGCTGGAGTGTGTCAGTGGCTGTGTATCTATAGGTAGAGTCTGCATACCAGGCTTTTAAGGCCAGTATCTCACCCATTTCTTCCTGAATGAAGTCCCTGGCATAGGAGATCCCCTCATCAAATCGCTTCATGTGGGCTACTTGAAGAACGAGCCTTGAAGATGCTAGTAGAGCTTCAAGCTCCAAAGCCTCAGCTAAACTGGTCCCCAGAGGCTTTTCTACCAACACATGCTTGCCCGCTTCCAAAGCTAGCTTAGCTGCAGAAATGTGAAAAGCATCAGAGGTAGCTATAATAATGGCATCAAGTTCTATCATACTGAGCATTTCCTCATAGTCTGTACATGTATGGGACGGTTGATACATGCCGGCCATTTGGTTGAGTAGATCCTCAGCCACATCACAAAGGGCGAATAAGCGAGCATTTTTAGCCTTTTGGACAGATTCCAGGTGAGCAAACTGAGCAATGGGACCGCAGCCCAGTATTCCGATATTCAGTTGCTCTCTGTTAGGTAGACCCATAGTTGGAAGATTTTGAGAGAATTTATGTATTTAGACGAAAACCCTAAACCCTCAGGCATATGAAAATTTGGTTTATCATTCCTATTCTTTGTCTATGCTTAATTGCATGTGAGCCTACCGAACCATCTAAAGAAGCAAGCAGACCCAATATCATTTATATCATAGCTGATGACCTGGGATACGGTGATCTGGGCGTCTATGGCCAGACTTTAATCACTACTCCTAACATTGATCAACTAGCTGCAGGAGGGATGCGATTTACCCAGCATTATTCAGGGAGTACGGTCTGTGCTCCTTCTCGGGCCGTACTTATGACAGGCAAGCATACTGGACATACTGTGGTAAGAGGAAACCGGGAGATAAAGCCTGAAGGTCAGTTTCCCATGGCTGACTCAGTCTACACCCTGGCAGAGATGTTCAGAGAAGCAGGCTACAGTACTGCGGCATTTGGGAAGTGGGGGTTAGGCTTTCCTGGCTCAGAAGGAGATCCTAATAGGCAAGGCTTTGATACTTTCTTTGGATATAACTGCCAGCGGCACGCCCATACCTACTATCCGGATTACTTATGGAGTAACCAAACCAAGGCAGGTATTATGGAAAATGCTGACGGAAAGCAGCAGGTCCACAGTGCAGATCTGATTCAGGAACAGATCCTCCATTACTTAAGAGGGAGAGGAAGAATAGATGCTTCAGTGGAGCGCCAACCTTTTTTCCTATTTCTACCGATGACCATGCCTCATGCTGCCTTACAAATACCTGAAGAGTACCGGGCATCCTATGAAGGGAAATTTGAAGAGATCCCACAGCCAGATGGCTACTATCCTGGAGTAGAAAAACCGAAATCTACCTTTGCAGCTATGGTAAGTACGGTAGATGCCCATGTAGGACAGATAGTACAATTGTTGGACTCTATGGGAATAAGAGAGAATACCCTGATCATGTTCACCAGTGATAACGGTCCGCATGAAGAAGGGGGGGCAGATCCAGCGTTTTTCGATAGTAATGGACCTTACCGTGGCGTAAAAAGAGACCTATATGAGGGAGGGGTTCGTGTACCATTCATAGCTAACTGGCCTGGGAAAATATCTTCAGGTACCACCTCAGATCATGTATCTGCTTTTTGGGATATTTTCCCTACCATGGCTGAGATCATAGAAGTGAATAAACCTGAAGGTACAGATGGACTTTCTCTGGTTCCCACTCTCATGGGTGAAGAAAACCAGGAAGTACATGGCCACCTGTATTGGGAATTTCATGAGCAGGGAGGGAAACAGGCTGTTAGGCAAGGGAAATGGAAGGGGGTTCGATTGAATGTTGGCAAAGATCCTGAGCCTGTCTTAGAGCTGTATGACTTAGAGAAAGATCCAGGAGAAACACAGAACTTAGCGGAGGAATTCCCTGAAAAGATGGCGGAACTAACGGCTTTAATGGAAAATTCTCACGAGAAGGATGTTAACTGGCCCCTATATTACGCAGACAGACAAAAGACTACAGAATAGAAAAGCTCTGATAATGAATGATTTTGTGCAACGATCAGCCCATTGGGCTGATCTTTTTGCTGTATGATATGACAGGGAATTCTTTTTGGCCCTGAATTTGTTCTTTACATTTTGCGCATACAAACACATCTATTCTAGAGACCATAGAGCACTGTTACCAAACTTTAA
>JBCDBC010000686.1:0-3926 GCA_039184535.1 Bacteroidota bacterium
TGTAGGCAAAACATTCCCTGGTCTTCTATTAGTAGTTGTGTTTGGCGAATGGTTAACGTTTGTGGGTAAATTTTTCCGAAATTCATCCCTTTATAGCTCCTGGAAGCAGTATGTAACTAGAGAATGTGAAAATTATGTTAATTCTCTTTCTGTAAGGACACGTATTTTTGGGTTTAGCATGCTTAGAAAAGAAGATTTTTCTTCCACGAATTGACTGACTAGTGTACTCTTATGAATGAACCCCCTTCTCCACAAACATCTAAAGATAACAATTCTTACCTCATAGGTAGGTTAAAGAGTTTTGGATATGCTTTTAAAGGGATCTGGACCCTGTTTTCTACCCAGCCTAATGCAAGAATCCATTTACTGGCCACAGTGATCATCGTTGGACTGGGGCTGGCATTGGGTCTTTCTCCTGTAGAGTGGTGTTTTATCATAGGTTGTATAGCCTTGGTCCTCATGGCAGAAGCTGTCAACACAGCTATAGAGTTTGTGGTAGACCTAGTCTCTCCAGAATATCATGAACTAGCAGAAAAAGCGAAAGATGTAGCTGCAGCAGCCGTATTGCTATCCGTCATTTGCTGTGGGGTGATATGGGGAATTATTTACTTGCCTAAAATTTGGGAACAGTGGCTGTAAGTTGGTCGTAAGAATTTTGGAAAAAAATCCGTTCCCTGAACTTTCTGATTTATGGTCCAAAATCTAGGAATTCTTACTCCTATCCTTCGATTATTGCATTTCATTCAACCTACTTAGGTCTTGCTTGTAAATATTTCTTGTAGGTAAATATTTTTTGACTAGTTGAAGGTAGATGTTTATCCAGATAATTATGTCATCTTTGAGAAGATTTAGAAAAACTTTAATAGTTCAGCATCAGTAGATTAGCTAAAAATTTATGTATGCTGGCACCCGAAATCCCGCGTAATGAAGAGGAGAGATTGTTAGCGCTTAAAGCCTATAACATACTGGATACACTCCCAGAAGAGGAATATGATGCTATTACTAAAATAGCCGCTCAGATTTGCGGCACACCTATCGCCTTAATTTCTTTGGTAGATAAGGACAGACAGTGGTTTAAGTCAAAACAAGGTCTGGGAGCAGTAGAAACGCCAAGGGATATTTCTTTCTGCGGTCACGCCATAAATACACCAGATAAGTTATTTGAAGTTGAGAATTCTCTGGAAGATCCACGCTTTTTTGACAATCCATTAGCTACAGGTGATCCACATGTGGTTTTCTATGCAGGATTTCCTTTAGTAACACCAGACGGAGAAGCTGTAGGGACTTTATGTGTGATAGATAATAAACCTGGAAAGCTCTCAATCGAGGCAAGGGATACCCTTAATCTTTTGGCCAAGCAGGTGATCACTACCCTGGAGTTAAGGAAGCAAAACCAGAAAGTCGAATTGGTGAATGCCAGCTTAAGCAAGGAAATAGCCATTAGAAAAGAAAGAGAGGAAGAGCTGGTAAAGGCAAGGGACAAGGCACTACATGCAGAAAAGGCGAAGGATCAGTTCCTGTCTAATATGTCCCACGAGATACGCACCCCTATGAATGGGATTATGGGACTTACTAATCTTCTCTTGGAAGAAGAGAGCATCCCAAAAGAACAAATAGAACTGTTACGGCACATAGATTTTTCTGCCAGACATTTACTGAGAATCATCAATGATATTCTTGACTTATCAGTTGCTGACCAGCATAAATTTACCTTCGAACATACCAACTTTGATCTACCTAAGTTTTTACACAATGTTATTCAACTTCTGAAGGTAAATGCTGAGGCCAAGGGAGTAGAACTGGAATTAGTGCATGATGCACATATTCCGGTAAAGGTAATTGGCGATTCTAACAGGCTGGGACAAATCCTTCTGAATATTGTCGGAAACGCCATTAAGTTCACAGAGAAAGGGAAGGTATGTGTTAAGACCAAGCTTTTACTGGAAACGTCTACCTCCACCCATATTCAGTTTGAAGTCGTGGATACAGGTATTGGCATATCTGCTGATAAAGTTGACGCCATTTTTGAGCCTTTCGTCCAGTCAGATGGGGAAATTAATAGGAAATATGGTGGAACTGGCCTGGGACTTACCATCGCAAAAAGCCTTATAGAACAGTTTGGAGGAAGTATAGAGGTGGAAAGTAAGGTAGGGAAAGGGAGTACATTTAGGTTTAGTGTGAAACTGAAGCAGTCTCTTTTCTCAGAGGAGGGAGAGGCAAACTTCACGCAAACAGGTGCTCGTTCTCCTGAAGAACCTATTCATATTCTCCTGGTTGAGGACAACATGGTTAATCAGATTGTGGCGAAGAAACATCTGGCCAAAATGGGTTTCAGCGTGCACACGGTAGATAACGGAAAAAAAGCAGTAGAAGCTGTAGCAAAAGACCACTACGATCTCATCCTCATGGATATCAATATGCCTATCATGAATGGACTCGATGCTACGCGGAATATCAGGAACTCAGAGGAGAGCTACAAAGACATTAAAATCATTGCGCTAACAGCTTCTATTCTGAGAGATAATACAGAGAAATACTTTGAGGCCGGGATTGACGCCTATATCCCCAAGCCTTTTGATCCTCAAGTACTAAAGACTACTATCCTGGATATGGTGGAGTAGAGAGATTACTGGACTTCAATCTCAGAGACAATGATATCCGATCCGGAATAATCTCCATTTGAGAGCTCATACCAGTTTCGGATCCTGGGGATTTTCATTCCATTTATTTCCGCCAGATGATCAAATATGATTTTCTCCCCCTTCTCTGGTTCATCAGGAAAAAATATTTCTACTCCTTCCATCCTGAAATCTGATTCTCTAAAGTAAAGATACCAATGGGCAGAAATCAAAGGTTCTACCAGTTCCACTTCTATCTGGTAACAAGCTTTGTCGTTGAAAAAAGCGGCATTAAGGGGACTGATACTTTTAGTTCTTTCTTCCGTGATAGACATAGGTAAACCGTACATAAACTCATAGAAGCCTCTGTACCCCAGGCTTCTTTCAGGAGAAAGTCTATATGCAGCTACATATTGCGAATCAATGTCAGCAGAACCATTAAATAGGACGCTTCCTTCACCATTGGAATTCACAATGTGAGTAGAAATATGCTCATCTCTATTTCTCTCCAGGCTAAAACTGCCATCGGCATTGTTTAGTAGTAAATTAGAATATCTGGTAGGGTTTTGTATTCTGGGTTCCTGAATTCGGAGGGAGAGAGTAGCGCTTTCCCAAGCCTGATTAGGATCATGAAAGGACCTCGATGCTTCCAGTACCTGCTCAGAGGTGAGCATGCCTGGACCTGCGCAGCTTATAGCCCAAAGAAGGGAGAGTATTAGTAGAAGAGGTTTCATCGTGATAAGTGTTAACTAAGTATTTAGTTATACTTTGAGTTCTCCTGTAGGGTTTCACATTTTATGGGTTCTCTTACCTAAATCATTTTTTTTAGTGATCTGATTGAATAAAAAGATTTTCCGGAAAGTGGTTATAAAACTTCTGCTTATCTTATCTATCATCAAAACAGCTAACACACATGAAAGAATTAATTATTGTCAACACGCCTGATGTACCTGGAAGGACCATTTCGAAAGCCCTAGGAATGGCCAGAGGAAGTACCACCAGAGCCAGATTTATAGGGAGAGACTTTATTGCCGGGTTAAAAATGATTGCAGGAGGTGAAATTTCGGAGTATACAAAGCTGCTAAAGATGGCCAGAGAGCAGGCACTTGAACGTATGATAGAAGATGCAGGAGAAATGGGAGCTGATGCTATCGTAAATGTGAGAATTACTACCGCCACCATTATGTCTGGTGCTTCAGAGATTTTGGCTTATGGTACTGCTGTAACCTTAACAGAAGAATGATGCTGTTACTGGCTAATAAAGCCGCACAGAAAGCCAAGGGATGGAAAGCTCCCAGGAAAAGACAA
>JBCDBC010000687.1:0-3925 GCA_039184535.1 Bacteroidota bacterium
ATCACAAGTTTGCCATCATTGCAGATCAGGGGATTAATGAGAAAGTACCTGTGGGCTTCTTCGGCGGAATTACCGGAGACATGTCCAACCAGTTTAAGGAAGAGAAATTTAAAGAAGGGCTGGTAACAGCCATTTTGGAGATTGGGAAACAACTATCCACCTTTTTTCCCAGAGCAGAAGATGACAAGAATGAATTGCCGGATGATATATCGTATAGTTAGCCTCCTTCTCCTGGGGTTCATGCTACCAGTCCAGATTTGGGCCCAGCGAGCACTGCCGGAGTATACAGGCTTTGTGAATGACTTTACAGGTCTGCTGAGCCAACAGGACAAAATGCAGCTAGAGCGTTTTCTGGTAGAGAATGCGCAGCGCACCTCTAATGAGATCGTGGTCCTGATCACCAATCTTCCTGATAATGAAATCATGGAAGACTATACAGTGGATATAGCCCAGAAATGGGGCATTGGACAGCAGGACAAGCAGAATGGGCTTCTATTCGCCGTATACCCTAATGTGCGCAAGACGCGAATAGAGGTAGGCTACGGACTGGAAGGTGCCATACCCGATCTATTGGCAGCCAGGGTGTACCAAAAGGATGTACGTCCCTATTTCCAACAGAATAACTTCAGAGATGGGATTTACAGCGGGGTAAGCTCTTTTGCGAAAATAGCAGCTGGAGAATACAGCGAAGAACAATTAAAGCGCTATTACACCAATGACAGAAATACCAGAAGAAGCGAAGAGCCTGATCCCATAGTGGTCTTCATTATCATTATCATCATTTTCGTTATTGTTTCCCGCATCAACAGAGGCAACGGCGGTGGTGGCGGATATTCGGGTAGAGGGAGCTATGGATTCCCGTGGATCTTCTGGGGAGGATTTGGAAGCGGCGGTGGTGGAAACTATGGCGGCGGAGGGGGAAGCTTCGGCGGTGGTTTTGGAGGAGGAGACTTTGGCGGATTCGGAGGCGGTGGATTTGGCGGAGGCGGATTCTCCGGAGACTGGTAGAAGGAAAAGAGAATGCGAAAAATAGATAAATGAGCCATCCTGAGTTTTCGGGATGGCTCATTTGCTTTTATAGAAATATCCTTTGCCACAAAGGGAGATAACATATTTCCCTGCGCGCAGGGGTGAATCCCGATTTTTAGGACAGGGAGAATGGCCTGGGGCTAAAAACCCTTGTTTTTGCCTATATAAATTATTGAGATCTAAGGCTTTGATTTATAAGGGCCATTTACGTGAAAATCTAAAGTGGGTTTTTGTCTTTCACCTTTAGTGGCCTTACCACAGTGTATCAGGTCCAGGGTATGAGACAGCTACTCAAACTGTGGTTAAATCCCCATACAAATCATAGAGTTTTTTGACCAAATTTTCCGTTGCATTCTTTACCCCATACTCCTTGAGAAAAGCTAAACCATATCCTTTGCCTAAATTATATTGCAAGCTCCAAACCACGGCGGCTAAATCGACATTTTTATCAGCCACTTCCATATCGCCTAGATCAATATACCCTGAAAGTTCTCCATCCTTATATATAAAATTTGGTAAGCAGGCGTCCCCATGAACAAGCACCTTTCCATCTCCTTTTTTGCCAAAAGGACAAGCCGAGATGTCAATGGAATGAACATCTCTTATGGCAAGAGCGAGCTTTGATACAGTATCTTCTGGACTTATCTTTTGGCACAAACGAGCAAGATTTTCTCCCTCGACTTCAGTCATAAGGAGAGCGTCTTTGTCTTCAATCTTAGTCAATGCAATAACGCGAGGTACAGGAAGCTTGCTAGCGAGCCACTCAAGGCGAACCCTTTCTTTTTCCAATGCTGATGCAACTTTTAAAAAGTAATTTTGACTGGGTGTTATAAGTTTATATACATCGCTTTGGTCTCCATATGTTTCTTTTTCGACTCCACAATCACAGTCAAGAAATTCTTTTGCCCAATTAACATAGTTATTCATGGAATGATAGTAGCTTTTCTGGAGTGGATAAAAACAAGTGTTTTTATTCAGAGCCCGTTTCCAGGCCAAATAGACAGCGTATTTAGAGTGTTTAGTGGCCATCCCCTATGGAAAGTGGCACTTTTTTTTACTTTTGTTGGGCAATACCCAATTATTCTCTTGTAAACAACTCTGCCGTTCTTAACTCCTTTAGGTTAGGTACTCCCAGCTGTACCATATTATTCTTCAGGTCATCTATGAGGATGTTGGCAGCATGATCTCCACCGTATTTACCCAGGGCGGCTACTGCGTACACAAAGGCTCTTCCGGCCATACAGAAGTCTGCCCCCAAATACAAAGCCCGCATGATGTCCAGTCCGGTCCTTATACCACTATCAAAGATGATGGGTACCTTTCCATTCACCTCCCTCACCACAGCGGGCAGGGCTTCAATGGCTGCCGGGGCTCCATTAAACTGTCGGCCTCCATGGTTAGAGACCCCTATACCATCCATCCCGATTTCTATGGCCTTGGCGGCATCTTCCGGATGTAGTATCCCCTTTAGGATGACGGGTCCTTTCCAGGAGTCTTTCAGCTCCTTGCAGTAATCCCAGTCCAGGGTTCCTCCCATTCTGTTTCCCACAAAGCCACTCACAAACTTCATGGAGCTGTTATTCGCATATTGCTCCACCACCTTTAGTCGGGGAATACCGTGAAGTAGGGTACTGATACTCCAGGCAGGGTGAGTAGCCCCTTCCCAAATCATCTTGGGGGTAATCTTGGGAGGCACTGCCAGTCCAGCTCTTTTAGTTCTTTCTCTCCTACTGGCCATAGGTACGTCAGCTGTAACTATGAGGGTATGGAAGCCGGAATCTTTGGCTCTCTTAAGAATAGACTCTCTCACCTCTCTGTCCTTAGGTGGATATAGCTGAAACCAGCCCATGTCACCAATGTGCTCTCCCACAGTTTCTGGTGTTTCCGTAGCTACCGTACTCAAGGTGTAGGGAATTCTCCATCTATTACAGGAAGCTGCCAAGTATTGTTCTACCTTGGGCCACATAAGTCCAGTGAGTCCCACAGGTGCTACCCCTATGGGCGCATCATATTCCCGTCCAAATAATGTGGTCTTCACATCTGCCATCAATTCCCCCTTACAGAAACGGGGAAGGAAGGTGATGTTCTGCAAAGCTTTCCGATTTCTCTCTAATAGATCCTCATCCCCTGTTCCGGAAGATAGGTAAGCAGTAGCCACATTGGGGATTCTCTTCTTGGCTTTCTTAATGAGATCTTCTATAGCCGGATATTTATTGGATAGTTTCGCTTTCTGTTTCTCGTAAGACATGAGTGAAGCTGATTTGAGTAGTTACTATTTCCCAGGATTAGGGCACGAATTACACGATTTCTAACAAAAATGTCTCTTTTTCCTTCAGAAACTCTTTCCTGTAATGCTTTTTTCTATTCTCCCACTAATGAAGCATACCCTTCAAAACGTAAATTTTAGGCAAAATTGAATTTTTCTCTATCTTTGGTCAATACCCAAGCCACACACTATGATTCAGTATATTAAAGACTTTTTTGCCTGGTTATTTGGTACTTCTCCTACACCTGTCGAGGAACCTGAGGAGGACTTTGGGCTGGAAGATGCTTCTGACCTACCCGCTCAGTATACCGAAACAGACCTGGTACCTGAGGCGACCACCAGAAGTGTTGGCACCAGAGACCTGGGTATACCCGCCACAGGACCCATTATTGTGATAGAGGAAGGAGATGACGGAGGACTAGCCAAGATCAATTCTCCCAAATTTGTATGGTGTCTGGACAATGGGCATGGAAGCCTCCAAGCAGGGAAAAGATGGCCGGACCCTGATGATGGGACCCAGTTATTGGAATGGAAATTTAACAGAGCCATTGTAAGAGAAATCATTCGGCAGATAGATGATCAGGACCTGGGCATTCAATACTTCAATGTAGTACCTGAGGATAATGTGGG
>JBCDBC010000688.1:0-3922 GCA_039184535.1 Bacteroidota bacterium
AACTTCGCGACGTGCTTCAGCGTCAGAACGCACTTGCCGCTTGTTGCAGACCGCGATCATGATGATGCCTTCCGGACCCCGTTGTGGGGGCGTCAAGCGGCCTGTTGCGGTCTCGTTGAGAAGATTGGTTAGCTCTGAGTTCTAGTGCGGTGAAAAGCGCCGGACTTCGTCTTGAACAACAACGGCGGTCAGCTGGCGCGCAGTATCCAAACCCGTTGAACATGTTTCAAACCGAGAGCGCAAAGATGAGGCTTCCTGAGAACGCCTGTTGTAGGCTGCGTCCGCTGAACCCTCCGGTACGACAAAAATAATCTCGCGCAGCGCGTATTCGGTGGCTGTGCCGCCTTCTTCGGCCTGATCACCGGTGCGCGTGTCCAATGCCGCCAAGACGTCTTGCTCGTCGACCTGTACCGTCGCCTGGAACCGTACTCACCCAACGCTTTGTAGTAGTGGAACCCAGAGTAGGTTTAAACATTACCAATCTCTTACAGACACGCATTGAGAGATCTCAATTGTCCAAGGTGAATTTTCAGATAGACATAGAAGGCCTGAATATCATAGATCCCGCTAGAGACCTTAACATTAAAGTGATACAAAACTTCCGCTGGGATAATGATCTCAGAATCAGTCGACCTACCTTTTTCGGGAATAATAGCCTGGAATACAGCATGAATGTGATGCCGGACTTTCCCTCAGGGACAGAGTTCTACCAACTCAACAGCAGAAGCTATAGGCTATATGGGCAGTCCGTGGAGAACATTAGGGAAACCCCACAGATTACCTATGTCTCCCTTTTTCCGGATAAGATCAGAAACCGAAATGTGTTTGGCCCTATCAGAGACAGAAACGGGGTCTTTACGATAGAAGTAGATGAGTGGCCTGACCCTACTTTAAATGCGGATTATAACTGGGTAGACTTCACCCTACAATCAGAACCCAGAGAAGAGGATGTATATCTATGGGGAAAGCTGACGGACTGGAGACTCACGCCTACCAATAAGATGGCTTATTCAGAAGCTAAAAGAGCCTATGTAGGCAAGCTCCTCCTGAAGCAGGGAATCTATGACTACCAGTATGTGTTGAGGAAGGCAGATGGAAGCGTAGATGAACTGAGCCTGAATGGGAAATTTGGAGATAGAGAGAATTTCTATGATATACTCATCTATTACAGATCTCCTACAGACAGGACTGATCAGTTACTAGGCTTTTATCCGCTAAATTACTACAGGTAAAGTTAGGCTGTAAAGATCTGGCGTACCTGCTCTAGCAGGCCAATATTACCAGATATCTTCTCAGATCCGGTAAGAGGACTGCCCCACATGTCTGGAGAAACCAGTACATAAAGAGTGGCCACCAGGAGAATGATGGAAAGGAATAGTAACAATATGTAGTTTCCTTTTTTCATTTTGTTAAAAGTAGCTATCCCGTCGGTACAAAGACAGCAGAAATAGATAAACGTGTAAATATCCAGTATGAATGTGTCTATTTACTTACTGTACCTGTTAGATGCCCTAATACCCTAAAAAGTTTAATGAAAAAATGAAAAAAGTTGCAATAGGGGCTTTTTTCTAGCTGTCAGTCAGGGTGAGGATGATTTTTCCAGTGTTTTTATTTCCTTCCATATAGGTATGTGCTTCCTGCACTTTTTCCAGAGGAAAGTATGAATCTATTACCGTTTTTAAGCTGCCCTCCTCAAAAGCAGGAAGAATCTTTTCAGAAAAGTCAGCTACCAACTCTCTCTTGTAGGTAAGGGATCTAGCCCGTAGTGTAGTCCCTATTAGCTGTATCCTTTTCCTGAGAATAGGGAGCATATTGAAGGAGTCTACCTTTATCCCACCCATTAAAGCAAGGAGGATTAATCGCCCATCCATTCCCAGGCTATTGAGATTGGGGAGCAAATAAGGAGCTGCTATGAAATCCAGGATGATGTCTACGCCTTTGCCCTCAGTGGCCTTAGCGACTACCTCTTCAAAAGACTTTGATTGGTAGTCTATCAGGTGATGGGCCCCTAGCTGCTCACATGCAGCTAATTTAGGGGCGGAAGCTGTGGTGAAAATCTCTGCCTTCATGAGTCTCGCAAGCTGAATGGCGGCTGTGCCCACGCCACTCCCCCCTGCATGTATGAGGACCTTATCTCCCTTACTCATTTTACCTAGCCAGTGTAAGGCCTGAAAGGCCGTCAGAAATACTTCTGGGATAGCAGCCGCTTCCTGTAAAGAAATTCCTTTGGGAATAGGCATGGCTAGCCCTTCATCTATGTTGACGTATTCCGCATAGCCACCTCCCGGTAAAAGAGCCATAACTTCATCCCCTTCCTTAAACCGCTTTGCCTGAGGGTCACACTTAACTACTGTACCTGCGACTTCCAACCCTAGAATATCGCTCGCTCCCGGAGGAGGAGGGTACATTCCCTGCCGCTGCATGATGTCAGCTCTATTTAAGGCTGTGGCGGCTACTTGAACAAGAATCTCCTGTTCAGAAATAGAGGGCTGGGGTACATCCTGTATTTGGAGGACCTCTGCTGATCCTGGCTGAGAAAAGGTAACGGCTTTCATAAGCCGCTTAATAAAGGTTAAACAAGGGATTTCCTCAAAAAAAAGGGAAAATTCATTACTTTAGGCCTACTTTATTGTCTACAGGAAAAAGTACATGGATATTACCCTGAATTCCTATACCTATATCATCGTAGTTTGCATTGTCATTATTCTCTCATTTCTCTACAATGCATTCTCTGAAAGAACCAATATCCCATCCGTTATTCTCCTTATAGGAACGGGTATCCTCATAAAGCTTGGGATGGATGCCATTCAGTTTCAGGAGGACTTATTTCCCATTTTGGAGGTACTGGGGATAGTGGGACTGATCATGATTGTATTGGAAGCGGCACTAGACTTAGAACTGACCAAGGAAAAGCTACCTTCCATAGGGAAAGCCTTTATTATAGCCTTGTTGGGCCTATTAGCCTCTACCGCTGCCTGTGCAGGCATCATTTTCTATCTGGTAGATGGCATGACATGGATGTCAGCCTTTATTTATGCGACTCCTTTGTCCATTTTGAGTAGTGCCATCATCATCCCTAGTGTAGGGAATCTGACACAGGAGAAAAAGGAGTTCCATGTATATGAGAGTACCTTCTCGGATATTCTGGGGATCATGCAGTTTTACTTTCTGCAGGGAGTACATGAGTCTGAGAATACCCAGAATGCGGTCATTGAGTTTGTGGGTACCTTTGGGTTGACGCTGTTGATCTCCCTGGTAGCCAGTTACATCTTGATCTTTCTTTTTCAGAATATCACTTCTCATGTTAAGCTTTTTGTGCTGATTGCCATTCTTATTCTCCTATATGCAGTAGGTAAGCAACAGCACTTATCCTCTCTGATCATCATCTTGATCTTCGGACTGGTGATGTCTAATAGTCACATTTTCTTCAGAGGGAAACTAAAAGAATGGTTGAAGCCAGATGCCCTCAAGCATATTAGGGAAGATTTTCACATCGTAACGGTAGAGTCTGCTTTCCTGGTGAGAACCTTCTTCTTTGTGATTTTTGGAATCACAATTTCACTTTCTACCCTTTGGAGCCTGGATGTATTGCTGATCAGTATGTCTATTCTGGCCTCTATTTATGTGGTCCGTTTTATCTTCCTGAGACTATTCCTGTCCAGTGATATAAATCCGCAGCTGTACATCGCGCCTCGTGGATTGATTACGGTACTTCTCTTTTTTGGGATTCCGGCTGATTTACAAGTAGAAGCGTTCAATCCTGGTATACTTCTCTTTATTATCATAGCTACCAGCATAGTGATGACCTTCGCTTTGATTGCGGATGGGCGCAAGCGTGCCGCTTTAGGGAAGGACAATGCTGCTGCAAGTATGGTGATCCCTCCAGATCAGATCTACCAGGGATTTAAATCTCAGATGATGG